>CAWUOG010000010.1:0-23893 GCA_963923875.1 uncultured Alphaproteobacteria bacterium | reverse complement strand
TTCACCTTGCCCATGCCCTGCAGGTCGAAAACCTCGTCGACCGAGGCAATCTGCGATTCCACGCCGTGGATACCGCCTTCCTTGCGGATCTGGGCGAAGGTCCTGCGCATGGCGCCGACCGAGGCGCGGATGGCGTGGTTACCCCAGATCAGCAGGCCGATCTTCTTGAGTTCCCTGACGCGGGCGACCGTCATCTGCGGATAGGCGGTCGGCACCAGCGCGATCGGCGCCTTGCCGTCCCACGCCCTGACGAAGGCCTCGATCTCGTCCGGCGTCTTCTGCTTGGAGTGGACCAGGATCAGGTCGGCGCCGGCGGCCTCGTAGGCGCGCGCACGCTTCAGCGCCTCGTCCTGGCCGAGCCCCGCGATCAGCGCCTCGGTGCGCGCCACGATCACCGTGTCCTTGTCCCGGCGCGCCGCGCGCGCGGCCTCGATCTTGCCCTGGAACTCCTCGATGCGGACCATGTCCTGGCGGCCGCCGGCGATCAGGCTGGTGACCTTGGGAAAGCTCTTGTCCTCCATCACGATCGCCGCCGCGCCGGCGCGCTCGTACTGCTCGACCGCGTAGAGCACGTTGATCGCGTTGCCGAAGCCGGTGTCGATGTCGGCCACCACCGGAATGCCCGAGCGCTCGGCCATGGCGCGCATCATGTCGAGATGCTGGGTCATGGTGACGATCGACACGTCGGGCACGCCGTACATGGCCGACAGCTCGAAGCCCGACGCCCAGATCGCGTCGAAGCCCGCCTCGGCGGCCAGCATCGCCGACAGCGGCGAGTGCGCCGCCATCGCCTCGACCAGGCCCTTCTTCGCCAGGATCTCCCGGAACTTCGCGCCAGCGCTCATGTGTCTCCCCCCAAGCCTTGCCCCTTCAAGCGGGCGTCCCCCAGCAGCGCGAGAAAGCGCGCGCCGGCCTGCATGTCCTTTCGGATGCCGGCGTGGCGCTCGGTGGCGATCGGATCCTCGCCCCAGCGCTCGATCTGGTAGAGCTCGTCGAGCTGGGCGGCCGTGAAGGCCTGCTCGGCGTCGAGCCGCCCCTCGGCGATCGCCAGCGCAATCACCAGCGAGCCCGCGATGTGCGTCAGATTGTAGAGCGCCGACAGCGCCATGTCGGAATGCGCCTCGACCGCCCGGCGCAGCCGCGCCAGGGCCGCGTTGGGCTGCGAGACGAAGGTCAGCCCGCTCGCCACCGCGAGCTCCGCGCCGTGCCGCTCCCGGACCCAGTCGAGCAGCGGCTGCCAGAGCTCGTGCTGGCGCCGCACCAGGCTCTCGGGTTCGGTGGCGCGGTAGCACAGCAGATCCGACGCGCCGTACTTGGCGGTATCCTCGATCACCTTGCCGCGCTGGCTGGCGACCCGGTCGAGGCCGGTGGCGGCCAGGCGCGTCAGCGCGAGCTGCGAGACATTGAGCTCCGAGCCCTCGGGAACGCCGCGCCATTCCTCGGCGATCGCCTCGGCCAGCGCCTCCGTTGGCACCACCAGCACCGACTTGGCCGGCGTGCGCATCGGCCTGCCGTCGAGCAGCACGCGCCAGCCCGGCGCGGCATCGCCGTTCGCGGCCCGGTCGACCGCCGTCTCTTTATAGAAGCGCTTCATGATGTGACGGGAGGCTTATACGACCGGAGCCGGCGCGGTCAAAAGCGGCCGGCGGCCGCCCGCCTCCCCGGACTCAGCCGCCGCTGCGCGGCTGCGCCGGGGCTGTCCGGCGCGGCTGGGCGCGCAGGTCGGCGCCCGGTGTCGGCAGCTGCGCGCGCAGGCCGGGCCGCAGGCCCTCGACCCGGGGCGCCATCACCGAGCAGGCGTTGACGTTGGGCTGGCGCGCGATCTGGTTGATCGTGCCGACCAGGCTCGGCACCACACCCGCGCCGACCACCAGGCGCGCGAGATTGGGCTCGGTCGCACCCGCCAGCGGCCGGCCGGTGCCGCCCTTGAGGCGCAGCGGGACGGCGAGCTGGGCGCCCGCCGCATCGCGCGCCTCGGGCAGCAGGATCATCTCCCAGGCCTCGCTGCGCAGATGCACGAAGCCGCCGCCGACGATGGTCGTGCGCTGGGTGTCGACCACGAGGCGGCGCAGGTTGGCGATGCCGCCGCTGACATCGAAACGGCCGGCGATGCAATTGAACGGCACGCCCGCCTCGCCGCCGCCCAGCAGGCGCTGCGTTTCGGCCGGCCAGCCTGCGACGCCGTCGCGCGGCCAGGTGCCGCGCGCGACCGTGAAGTCGATCGCCCCGCTCGCCACGTTCAGCGCGTCGCGGCTCGAGCGGCCGCTGCCGCGCAGGCGCAAATCGAGGTCGGCCACGCCCTCCCGGATGCCGGTGTCGAGACCGAGCAAGGTCGACAGGTCTTCCGCCGGCACGCGGCTCGCCGTCGCGGTCAGCGTCGCCGAGCCCAGCCGTCCGCTCGGGTCGTAGACCAGGTCGAAGCCTGCCGAGCCCTGCCCGATCGACGCCGCCGCGCGCAGCGTGAAGCGCGTCTCGCCGGCATTGAGCGTGACCGAGCCGTTGGAGATCTTGCTCGACAGGCCCTGCACCTCGGTGACGCGCACGGTGACCGACAGATTCGACCGGCCGAGCCAGCTCGCGCCGAACGGCATCGACGGCAGCAGCCGCTTCTGCGCCGGCGTTGCCGAGGCGGCCGCGGGTGCCGCCTTCAGGCCGGCGAAGTCGATGCGGTCGGCGTCGACGTTCACCGCCGCGGTCGGCACGCCGTTGCGATCGACGCGGAACAGCGCCTCGCCCGACAGCGCGCTGTTGCCGACCGTGAGAGACGGCACCTCGACCTTGAAATTGTTGCGCACGGTGAGCGCCTTGGCGGACAGCGCATAGGGCCCGCCGCTCGGCAGCGGCAGATGGATGTAGGGCCCGAAGGCCGCGACGTCGGCGCCCTCCGACGTGATCGCGAGGTTGGTGCCCTTCAGCCCGATGCTGCCCTTGATCGCGATCTTGCCCTCGCCGAACCTGCCCTGCAGGTCGATGTTGCCGGGCAGGCCGCGCATCCAGCCGTCGAACGAACCCGTGGTGCCGGTGAGGTCGAAGGGTGCGGCCTGCGGGGCGCCGAAACGGGCCGCGATCTGCAGCGGCCCGTTCGGGGCCGGCGACTTCAGGGTCCCCGAGGCGATCTCGAGCACCACCGGCGGCCGCCCGGTGCCCTGGGTGACGGTCAGCACCGAGTCGCGCACCTCGACGGTGCCGATCCACGGGAAGGCGGGGTTGGGCCGCGTCTTCAGCGAGCGGTTCTCGCCGGCATGCGGGCCCGAGCCGTCGGGCGGCGGCAGCATCTCGAGGTTGGTATCGCCGGCATCGTTGCGCTCGACCAGGATATCGGCGCCCTCGAGCACCATGCGGCCGACCTTGAGCTCGCCCAGGAACAGCGACGCGGGGTCGAGATACATCGTCACCCGGCGCACCCGCACCAGGTCGGGCCGCGATCCCCAGCTCGCGTTGCTGAGCGTCACGCCTTCGGCGACCAGCGCCGGCTCGCGGCTCAGCCGCACCTGCAGCGGCACCTTGGCCGCCAGCTCGCGGCCGGTGACCTTGCGTACCTGCTCGGTGATGCGGCTCTGGTAGCGCGACAGGTCGCGCGTCTTGGACCACAGGATGAAGCCGCCGGCGGCAATCGGAACCACCACCGCGATGATCCAGAGCAGACGCCGCCAGGAAATGCGCCGCATGAAGTCTCTCACCCGCCCCTCGGCGACTGTCGCGGCGAGAAGCCGAACGCCTCGATCGTGCGCTTGAAATGTGCCGGAAGTTCGGCCTCGACGGAGAGTTCGCCCTTGCCCGACGGGTGCGGCAGGGTGAGTCGGCGGGCATGCAGGTGGAGCCGGCGCGCCTCGGCGACCGAGGCCAGCAAGGCTTCCTCGCCGCCGTACTTGCGGTCGCCCAGGATCGGGCAGCCGATGGCGGCACAGTGCACGCGCAGCTGATGCGTGCGGCCGGTCCGCGGCCACAGCGCCAGCAGCGCGGCGCGGTTGCCGGCCCGGTCGAGCACCTGGAAATGGGTCAGCGCCTTCTGTCCGTTTTCCTCGTCGACCTGCATGGTCTCGCGGTCGCGTGCCCCCGGACGCTTGGCCAGCGGCAGATTGATCGCGCCCTCGTTCTTGGGCGGCACGCCGACCACGACCGCCCAGTACAGCTTCTCGGTCTCGCGGTCGCGGAAGCTCTCGCTGAGCCGCTTGGCCGCCTGGCCGTTGCGCGCGATCAGCAGCAGGCCCGAGGTGTCCTTGTCCAGCCGATGAACAAGACGCGGGCGCTCCTCGTAGCCGAAGCGCAGCGCGTCGAGCATGCCGTCGATGTGCTTCTCGGTGCCGCTGCCGCCCTGCACCGCCAGCCCGGGCGGCTTGTTGAGCGCGATGGCCCAGTCGTCGCGGTGGATCACCATCTTCTGGATCTCGGCGGCATCGCGCTCCGAGACGGCCGGGCGCGGCTTCGGCTCGGGCCGGGCGGCGGTCGCCGGCGGCGGCGCCGTCACGCCGGGCGGCAGGCGCACGGTCTGGCCGGGCTCGACCCGGTCCTTGCCCTCGACCCGCTTGCCGTCCAGCCGCACCTGTCCGGTGCGCAGCAGCTTCTGCAGCGCGCCGTGGCTCAACTGGGGAAAGTGGCGCTGGAACCAGCGGTCCAGCCGCAGCCCCGCCTCGTCGCCGGTGACGGCGCGCGTCTGGACCCTCGCAGACTCGCTCATGGCGCCGAACCTAAGCGAGAGACTAGAATCGGTCCATGGAATCGGTGTCGCTCGACACGCTGACCTTCGACCATCCGGCCGCCAGCCGCCCGGCGCGCTTCGGCGCGATGCTCAGCCTGCCGATGCAGGCGGCATCGCCCTCTTCCTGCATGGTGATCCTGACCAGCAGTGCCGGCGTGCAGCGTCATCGCGAGCATTTTTATGCACAGGCCCTCAACGAGGCCGGCATCGCGGCCCTGATCGTCGACAGCTTCGGCGGCCGCGGCGTGCGCCGCACCGTCGCCGACCAGACCCTGGTCTCGGCCGCCCAGATGGAAGGTGATGCCTTCGCGGCCCTCGCCTGGCTGCGGTCCGATCCGCGAATCGATCCCGGCCGGATCGGCATCATGGGAGTCTCCAAGGGCGGAGGCGCGAGCCTCGCCGCAGCCATCGCCGTGCGACAGAAATGGCGCCGCGGCTTCCCGCATCTGTTCGACCTGCATGTCGCGATCTGCCCCGGCGCCACCGCCCAGCATCGCGATCCGACGACCCACGGCAGGCCGATCTTCTTCATGCTGGCCGCCCGCGACGACTACACCCCGGCGCCGCTCGCCATCGAGTACGCCGAGCGCATGCGCGCCGCCGGCAATCGCGCCATCAAGGTGAAGGTCTATGGCGGCGCCCATCATGGCTGGGAATCGTTGGGTCCGGTGTTCGACATCAAGGACGCCGAAAACTGGTCGTGCTGCCGGAACTACATAGAAGACGACGGCCGCCACTTCGTGGTCGCCGCCGGCCGGGCGATGCCGGAGCCGGAGTACCAGGCGTGGGCCCGCGAGCACTGCGTCACCCGGGGCGCGCGAGCCGGCGGCGGCACCGAGGACCTGCGGCGGCGGGCGACTTCCGACCTGATCGCCTTTCTCCAGGATCATGGCTTCGGCGACGCCGGCGCGCTCGTTGCAAAACAGCCACAGGCAGCGCCCATTCGCGTCGATTGATCGCGGCCGCCGTTCTGCCCGTTGCACACCAAGGGTAAAATGCGCCTCGTGAGACGCGTTACCCTGCTTTTCCTGTCCGCGGTCCTGGCCGGACCGTTCCTCGCCTCCGGGGCGGCGCATGCCCAGGCCCAGACTCCCCCGTCGCTCCCGTCGACGGCCCCCCCAGCCGCCACCTCTGCGGCGACGACGCCCGACATTCGCTGGACCAAGCCGCGCACAGACGCGCTTCTGAAGGTCCTGAAGGCCGCCGGCGACCATGGCCTCGAACCGGGCTGGTACGGCGTTGCCGAACTCGAGAAGGCCGTCGCCGGCAACGACGACCGGGCGCGCACCGACAAGCTGCTGACCGCGGCCCTGCTTGCCTACGCCGCCGACGTCTCGACGGGCCGCGTCCGCGCCAACAGCGTCGACAAGGAAATCTCGATCGAACAGCGCAGCGCCGACAAGGCCGACCTCGCGCGCGCCGCCGAGCAGGCCGCCGATCTCGAAGCCTGGCTGGCCGGCCTCGCGCCCAAGGGCGACTACCCGGCGCTGCAGAAGGCGCTGGCCGACTGGCGCGCCCGCAAGGCGACCGCAACCTACACGCCGCTGCCCGACATCAACGAAGCGCTGAAGCCGGGCAAGACTGACTCCCGCGTGCCGCTGCTGCGCAAGCGCCTGGCCGAGCTTGGCCTCACCGTCCCCGCGCCGGTCGGCGCCGCCGACACCTACGACGATCCGCTGGTCGCGGTGGTGAAGGCCTACCAGGAGACCAAGGGCCTGACGGTCGACGGCGTGATCGGCGCCAAGTCGACGCGCTCGCTCAACACCACGATCGACGAGCGCATCGAGCAGCTGATCGCCAATCTCGAGCGCCGGCGCTGGCTGCCGGAGGACCTCGGCAGCCGTTATGTGTTCGTCAACACCGGAGACTACTCCATGGTGTTCGTCGACGGCGGCCAGCGCGTGTTCGAGAGCCTGGTGATCGTCGGAACGCCCAAGGATCCCACGCCCGAAATCCAGTCGACCATGCGCGGCTTCCAGACCAACCCGTACTGGACGGTGCCGCAGTCGATCTCCGGCGAAGAATACCTGCCGCTGCTGCGCCGCGATCCCAATGCGCTGGCGGCCTCGGGCTTCAAGATCTTCTCGAGCTGGAGCGACAACGACAGCGAGCTCGATCCCACGACCGTCGACTGGAACTCGATCCATCCCAAGGCGTTCCCCTACCGCATCCGCCAGGACCCGGGCGCCAGCAACGCGCTGGGCTACATCTTCTTCCCGTTCTCGAACAAGTACGGGATCTACATGCACGACACGGCGAACCGCTGGCTGTTCACCGAGGGCAGCCGCAATTTCAGCCATGGCTGCATCCGCCTGCAGAACCCGCTCGACTTCACCGAGAAGGTCTTCATGGGCAAGAACGGCTTCGACAAGGAGAAGGTGAAGGCGGTGATCGCCGCCGGCCAGCAGGCGCACTACACCTTCCCCGAGCCGGTCACGCTCTACGTCACCTATCGCACCGTCGGCATCGGCCGCGACGGCGCGCCGGTGTTCCGTGACGACATCTACGGCCGTGACCGCCGCGTCGTGCGCGACATGGGCAAGCCGCGCAGCTAGCAGCAGGTGGAGCGCGGTCGGCGGTGCCTATTTTGACCGCTTGTCCCTGAGCTTCTTCCAGTATTCGAGACGCTTCAGGATCTCGCGTTCGAAGCCGCGCTCGACGGGCTGATAGAACTGCTGCCGCGCCATGCCGTCGGGAAAGTAGTTCTGGCCGGAGAAACCGTCCTCGGCATTGTGGTCGTACTGGTAGCCGCTGCCGTAGCCGATCTCCTTCATGAGCTTGGTCGGCGCATTGAGGATGTGCATCGGCGGCGTCAGCGACCCGTGCTCCTTGGCCGAGCGCTTGGCGGCGCCGAAGGCGACATATCCCGCGTTCGATTTCGGAGCCGTGCCGAGATAGATCACCGCCTGCGCGATCGCGAGTTCGCCCTCGGGCGAGCCGAGGCGATCGTAGGTGTCCCACGCCGCCAGCGTCTGGGTCAGGGCATTGGGATCGGCCATGCCGATGTCTTCCACGGCGAAGCGCACCAGTCGACGGGCGATGTATTTCGGGTCCTCGCCGCCGTCGAGCATGCGCGCGAAGTAGTACAGGGCGGCATCGACGTCGGAACCGCGCAGGGATTTGTGCAGCGCGCTGATCAGGTTGTAGTGCGCTTCCTGCGCCTTGTCGTAGAGCGGCGCGCGCTTTTGCAGCAGCGCCGCCAGGCGTTCCGGCGGCACCGGCCCCTTCTCCTTCAGGCCGGCGAGCTGCTCGGCGAGGGTGATCAGGTAGCGGCCGTCGCCATCTGCCATGGCGAACAGCGCCTGCCGCCCCTGCTCGTCGACCGGCAACTGGCGGCCGATCGCCGTCTCGACCCTCTCCAGCAGGGTGCCGAGAGCGCCGTCGTCGAGCCGGCGCAACACCAGCACCTGGCAGCGCGACAACAGCGCGGCATTGAGCTCGAACGAGGGGTTTTCCGTCGTCGCACCGATGAGCGTGACGGTGCCGTCCTCGACATAGGGCAGGAAACCGTCCTGCTGGGCGCGGTTGAAGCGGTGGATCTCGTCGACGAACAGCAAGGTGCCCCGGCCGTCCTTGCGCCGCTGGCGCGCCGCCTCGAAGACCTTGCGCAGGTCTGCGACGCCCGAGAACACCGCCGATAGCGGTTCGAAATGCAGGTCGACCGACTCCGCGAGCAGCCGTGCGATGGTGGTCTTGCCGCAACCCGGCGGGCCCCACAGGATCAGCGAGGCGAGCTTGCGGTTGGCCAGCATGCGGCCGAGCGGCCCTTCGGCGCCCAGCAGGTGATCCTGCCCCAGTACGTCGTGGATGGTGCCGGGACGCAGCCGCTCGGCAAGCGGCGTGGGCGCGAGCGACGCGAAGAGCTCGGCCATCGCGCCTCCGGCCCCTAGCGGAACTGGATGGTGGAAACCATGCCGCCTTCGCGGCCGAGGCTCACGCTCTGGACTCCGCTCGCGATCCCCTTCCTGAGGTCGGCGACGGTCTTGACCGGCTGGTTGTTGATCGCGGTCACCATGTCGCCCTGGCGCAGGAAACGCGCGGCATAGGAGCCGGGCTGGACCTGGGACACGATCACGCCGGGACGCCATTCCACGAGGCCGAGTTCTTCGGCGACGGCGGGCGAGAGATTCATCACCGTCGCGCCCGACAGGGGCTGGCGGCCATCGAGCACCGCCTTGTCGCGCGCTGGCGTCTCCGGCGGCGCGGCCAGCGGCACTTCCAGGATCACTTCCTTGCCGGCACGCACCACCTTGACCGGGACCTTGGTACCGACACTCAGCGTGGCCAGCCGAAAGCGCAGGCCCGCCTCGTCGTCGATCGGCTGGTCGCGCATGGCGATGATCACGTCGTTGCGCTTGAAGCCCGCGAGCGCACCCGGCCCGTCAGGAAATACGTCCTTGACGATCAGTCCGGTCGGCCGCGGGAGATTGAGGCCGGTCGCGAGGTCGGGCG
The DNA here is from genome assembly GCA_963923875.1 of uncultured Alphaproteobacteria bacterium. GTDB lineage: Bacteria > Pseudomonadota > Alphaproteobacteria > Reyranellales > Reyranellaceae > Reyranella. Next base: position 14,742 of record CAWUOG010000010.1, on the reverse strand, counting down.
TCACGCGCTGCATGGAAATGCCGAGCCATGGCCGCACGATGCGGCCGCCGGTCTCGGAGGTGGAGATCAGGCGGGCCACGATGTTGGACGGCGTGGCGAAGCCGATGCCGACCGAACCGCCGGTCTGCGAATAGATCGCGGTATTGATGCCGATCAGACGACCATCGAGGCTGACCAGCGCGCCGCCGGAATTGCCCGGATTGATCGCGGCGTCGGTCTGCAGGAAGAAGCTCGAATCGTTGACGCCGCCGGCCGAGCGCGCGACCGCCGAGATGATGCCCTGGGTCACGGTCTGGTTGAGGCCGAACGGGTTGCCGATCGCCAGCACCACGTCGCCGACTTCGACCGAATCGGAATCGCGCAACTCGACGGTCGGGAATTTCTCGCTGCTGTCGTCGATCCGGAGCAGCGCCAGGTCGTAGCGGTCGTCCTGGGTGACCAGCTTGGCGTCGAATTCGCGGCGGTCGTGCAGCACGACCCTGATTTCGTCGGCGCCCTTCACGACATGGGCGTTGGTGACGATCAGGCCGTCGGCCTTGACCAGCACTCCCGAGCCCAGCGAGTTCTGCATTCGCGAACCGTCCTGCGGCATGCCCGGAATGGGGAACGGCAGGCGGCGCTGAACGCGGGCCGTCGTCGTCGTGTAGATGTTCACCACCGCCGGCGAGACCTTCTTGACCAGCGGCGCATAGGTGAACGGAATGTCGGCGCGGCTCGATGGCAGAGGCTGCGCGGCAGCCGGAGTCGCCAGCAACCCGGCCTGGGCGGCCAAGCCGCCCGCCAAGCCGATGAACGCCGCCGCAATCGATCCGAGCCGTGCCATTTCGCCGAGAACCTCCGGTGCGATGTTTGCCCTCTCTTATGGCAAAACAAGGGGCAAATCACGCGGCACATCGACCGCAGGGACTGATACGATCCCGCCCCATGAACGCTCCGAAAGCCGACGCCCTGCCCGCCCTGTGCCTGATCGCGATGCCCGGCCGCCGCCGGCGCACCCTGGAACTCTGCCAGGAGGTCGAGAAGCGCGGCTATGCCGGCATCTACGTGCCGAGCCCGACCGGCAACATGTCGATGTGCGAGGCGCTGTCCTGGCAGACGCAGACCATCCCCTTCGCGACCTCGATCGTGCCGATCTACCAGCGCACCATGATCGACTTCTGTCAGAGCGCAGCCATGATGCACGAAGTCTCGGGCGGGCGTTTCAGCCTGGGCATCGGCATCGCGCACGGTCCTTCCTACGTGCGCATGGGCGTGACGCCGGGCAAGCCGCTGGCCGACACCCGCGCCTTCATCGAGAAGTTCCGCGCCGAGACGAGCTTCGGGCCGCTGCCGCCGATCATCGTGGCGGCGCTGCGCCACAAGATGGTGGCGCTGGCCGGCGAACTGGCCGAGGGCGTGGTGTTCGCCAATGTCTGCCGCAGCCACATGGCCCAGTCGCTGTCGGCCCTGCCGGCCGCCAAGCGCAACGATCCGCAGAAATTCTTCATCGGCGACATGATCCCGACCTGCATCAGCGACGATGTCGAGGCGGCCAAGGCGGTGAACCGCAAGACGCTCAGCCGCTATGCCGAGCTGCCGAACTACCGCAACTACTGGAAGGAAGCGGGCTACGTCGAGGAGATGAACGCGATCGAGAAGGCACTGGCCGAGGGTCGCCGCGACGATGTTCCGAAATTCCTGACCGACAGGTGGCTGGCCGACAATACGCTGTTCGGCCCGGCAGCCAAGGTGCGCGAGGGCGTCGCCGCCTGGCGCGAGGCGGGCGTCCATACGCCGATCCTGGTGCCGTCCTCGGCCAACGGAAACCAGATGAAGGCGCTCGAAGAGGTGTTCGCGGCGTTCGGCTGATCATCGGTCCGCTGCCCGAGTAAAGCCTCACCCTGAGGAGCACGCCGCAGGCGTGCGTCTCGAAGGGTGGCAGCCGGCACCTTGTTCGTTACCCATCCTTCGAGACGGGCGCTTCGCGCCCTCCTCAGGATGAGGACCATCCACGCCGCTCAATCCGAACTTGGCACACCCATTGCACCTTCCGGGCGCAACAGGGAGTGCACCATGAAGTTTAGCCGCCGTCGTCTTGTTGCCACGTCCGCCGCCGCCGCGCTGGCCGCGCCCCTGCTGGGCTCGGGCGCCCATGCCAGCGCCGGCTGGCCGACCAAGGGCACGATCAAGCTGATTGCCACCTTCCCGCCGGGCGGCACCGCCGACACGATCTCGCGCATCCTGGCGCCCAAGCTCAGCGCCGCGCTGGGCGCGCAAGTGGTGGTCGAGAACAAGCCCGGCGCCGGCGGCACGATCGGCTCGGACCTCGCCGCCAAGGCCGCTCCCGACGGCTACACGCTGGTGATCAGCCATGCCTCGCCGCTCGGCATTGCGCCCGGCATCTATCCCAAGCTGCCCTACGATGTGGTCAAGGATTTCAGCCATGTCTGCCTAATCGGCCATACGCCCAACGTGCTGATCGTGCCGGGCGACTCGCCCTACAAGACGCTGGCCGACTACATCGCCGACGCCAAGGCCAAGCCCGACCAGATCGCTTTCGGCAGCTCGGGCATCGGCTCGAACACCCATCTGATGGGCGAGTATCTGGGCACCCTGGCCGGCGTGAAGCTGAAGCACGTGCCCTATCGCGGTTCGGCGCCGTCGCTGCAGGACATGCTGGCGGGCGCCATCCCCTCGATGTTCGACCCGATCACCACCAACGTGCCGCACATCAACTCCGGCAAGGTTCGCCTGCTGGCAGTGAGCTCGGAGAAGCGCATCGACATGTATCCCAACGCGCCGACCTTCGCAGAGCAGGGCTTCCCGCAACTCACGACCTCGACCTGGGTCGGTGTCTCGGGCCCCAAGGGCATGGCCCCCGACGTGGTCGCCAGGCTCTACGAGGAACTGCAGAAGGCCTACACGGCGCCCGAGGTCGTGGAGCGCTTCAAGGAAGTGGTGCTGATCCCCGAGGACAAGCCGATGAGCCCGGTCGAATACGCCAAGTTCATCGCCGACTTCGCCGCGACCTGGGCGGCGGTCAGCAAGAAGGCGGGCATTTCGCTCGAGCTGGGTTGATCAGAACAGCCTGACGAAATCAACCTCACCCTGAGGAGCGCTCCGCAGGAGCGCGTCTCGAAGGGTGGGGCGAGCACCTGGCTCGTTTCACATCCTTCGAGACGCCCCGCTTCGCGTGGCTCCTCAGGATGAGGTGCTAGTTGCTCAGCCGACTACCCGCACCTCGAATAGCCGCAGTTCAGGCAGGTGTCGCAGCCTTCCTGATGCACGACGGCGGCGGCGCCGCAGTTGGGGCACTGGCCGAGCTTGGGCGGCATGTCCTGGCTGCCGGCCACCATCGGCTGGCGCTCTCCGGCGGCCGCGCTGAGGCGCTGGCGGGCCGCCTCATCGATCGCCGGAACGTCGGCCGGGGCGAGAAAGCCGATCTCTACCAGGTGCTTCTCGATCACGCCCCCGATCGCGGCCAGCAGCGAGGGCACGTACCGGCCTTCCATCCACTGCCCGCCGCGCGGATCGAACACGGCCTTCAGCTCCTCGACGATGAAGGAGACGTCGCCGCCGCGGCGGAACACCGCCGAGATCATCCGGGTCAACGCCACCGTCCAGGCGTAATGCTCCATGTTCTTGGAGTTGATGAAAATCTCGAACGGCCGGCGCCGGTTGTCCTGCATCACGTCGTTGATGGTGATGTAGATCGCATGGTCGCTGCCCGGCCATTTGATCTTGTAGGTGTTGCCCGGGAGTTCCTCGGGCCGGTCGAGAGGCTTCGCGATGTAGACGACGCGGTCTTCGACGCCCGATGCAGGCAGTGACGCCGCCGGCGCCGGCGGCCTGGTCTCGGGCTTCACTTCCAGCACGGCGCCGGTGACATCGTTCGGCCTGTACGTCGTACAGCCCTTGCAGCCGGTGTCGTAGGCCACCTGGTAGACGTTCTTGAATGCCTCGAAGGAGATGTCCTTCGGCAGGTTGATGGTCTTGGAAATCGAGCTGTCGACGAACTCCTGCGCCGCGGCCTGCATGGCGAGGTGCGCCTCGGGCGAGAGCGTCTGCGCGTCGACGAAGACATCGGCCGGCGGCTCGGCATTGCCCTTCAGTGCCTTCCACAGACGGAAGGCGTGGTCCTCGACGCTCTCCTCGCGCCGCGTGCCGTCGGGCTGCAGGACGTGGCGGACGTGGGCGAAAGCGAACACCGGCTCGATGCCCGACGAGACGTTGTCGGCGAGCAGCGAGATCGTGCCGGTCGGCGCGATCGAATTGAGCAGCGCGTTGCGGATACCGTAGCGGCCGATCGAGTCGCGAACGTCCTCCGGCAGCGCCTTTATGGTTTCGCCGGCGAGATAGCGGTCCCGCTTGAACAGCGGGAAGCTGCCTTTCTCGGCCGCGATGTCGGACGACGCCATGTAGGAAAGGTACTGCACCGCGCCCATCCATTCGCGGGTCAGCTCGACGGCGCGCGGGCTGCCGTAACGCACGCCGCACATCAGCAGCGCATCGGCGAGACCGGTGACGCCGAGGCCGATGCGGCGCTTGGCCTTGGCTTCCTTCTCCTGCTGCGGCAGCGGAAAGCGCGAGACGTCGATCACGTTGTCGAGCATGCGCACGGCGACCGGCACCAGCTTCTCGAGCGCCTCGCGGTCGAGCTGCGCGTTCGGCCCGAACGGATCCTTGACCAGCACCGCGAGATTGATCGAGCCGAGCAGGCAGGCGCCGTAGGGCGGCAACGGCTGTTCGCCGCAGGGGTTCGTCGCCTGAATCTGCTCGCAGTATTGGAGATTGTTCCGGCGATTGACCCGGTCGATGAAGATCACGCCCGGCTCGGCGTACTCGTAGGTGGCGCGCATGATGCGCTCCCACAGGTCGCGCGCCTTCAGCGTCCTGAACGTCTTGCCACCGAACACGAGATTCCAGTCGGCATCGTCCTTGACCGCCTGCATGAACGCATCGGTGACCAGAACCGACATGTTGAACATGCGCAGCCGCTTGGGGTCGCGCTTGGCATCGACGAAGGCCTCGATGTCGGGATGATCGCAGCGCAAGGTCGCCATCATGGCGCCGCGGCGGCTGCCCGCGCTCATGATGGTGCGGCACATCGAGTCCCACACATCCATGAAACTGAGCGGACCCGAGGCGTCGGCGCCGACGCCCCGCACAGGTGCTCCGTTGGGGCGGAGGGTCGAGAAATCGTGCCCGATGCCGCCGCCCTGCTGCATGGTCAGCGCGGCTTCCTTCACATTGTCGAAGATCGACGCCATGTCGTCGCCGATTGCGCCCATGACGAAGCAATTGAACAGGGTGACGGTGCGGCCGGTGCCGGCGCCGGCGATGACGCGGCCGGCCGGCAGGAACTTGAAACCGGTCAGCGCCTCCTCGAAGCGCCCGGCCCAGGCCTCCGGGTCCTTCTCCGGCTCCGCCAGCGCACGCGCCACCCGCTTCCAGGTCGCCTGCAGATCTTCATCCTTGGCGCCGGCAGGGTCGCGAAAGCGGTATTTCATGTCCCAGATGCGCTGGGAAACCGGGGCCCAATCCATTCAACAAAAATAGGCCCAGGACGGCAATTTATCAACAAATCGTTCTTTGTCTGTTCTTTTGGCCGATGGACGACAATGAACCGCCGCTCAATCCTCCCGCTCTTCGTATCCCTCCTTCCGGGCCATATCGAGGAGCTCCCGAGCAGCCTGGACGGCCCGGTCGATCGAATAGAACTCGCCATCCTGCGCCTCGTAGATCATGCCTTGGGTCGCTTTGGCCAAGGCCGCAGAAACGAGCATGGCCGCGCCAGCCTGCGCGAAATCGGAATGCCAGTAGAAGGCGGCCTCGGCGTCCTGGCCCTGAAGAGACGACGCGAGATCGGGATAATCCTCGACGAATTGGTCGATCGGCCCCATGGACACTTCGAAGCCGGTCCTGAAACCGGCGATGTCGACAGGCCAGAAGCCGTCCGCCCCGTCGAGTTCATGCATCAAGTCTGCCTCGAACCCGAGGTCCTTCAATGTCGCGAGCAGACTTGCGGAATCGAACCCCGCACCCCGCTGCCACAGGACATGTACCGACATCGACATCGCAACCTCCTTTTAGTGGCCGAAGCCATAGTGGTTGCAAAACTATAGTGGAACAACCAACCTAGGGTTGTTGTCCTACCAGGCGGGTCGTCGCTCCCTCGATGCGCTCACGCAGGACTTTCATGAATTCGTCGCGCTTCAGGCCAGGCGGGATGGGCGGAAGGATTTCCATCGAGACAGCGCCAGGCCGCTTGACGAATTTGCGGCGCGGCCAGAACAGACCGGAATTCAAAGCCACCGGGACCACGGGCACATCGAGCTGGCGATAAAGGGCGGCGACGCCCACCTGGTAGGGTCGCTCCGCGCCGACGGCGACGCGCGTGCCCTCCGGGAAGATCAGGATCGACCGGCCGGCCTCGATCCGCGCCTGCGCCTGGCGCACCAGGCCGCGCAGCGCGCGGGAGCCGTCGCCGCGCGCCACCGTGATGTTGCCGGCGCGCGCCATCGCCCAGCCGACGATCGGGATCCAGACCAGCTCGCGCTTGAGCACGATCGCGGCATCGTCGAACAGCACGGTGTAGGCCATCGTCTCCCACGACGACTGGTGCTTGGAGGCGATGATGCAGGGCCCCGGCGGCAGGTTCTCCCGGCCGCTCACGCGGTGGGTCAGTCCAACGGTGAGCCGAAGCCACCACAGCACGAACCGGATCCAGAATCGGGACCACGCGACCACGGCGCGGCGTGGCAGCAGCAGGATCGGCGCGCCCAAGATGGCGATGACGGCAGAGCCCGCGTACCAGCCGACATTGAAGAAGAGGGAACGCAGCCAGAGAACGGGGTCGGTCATTGCTTGTAACGGCATTTTTAGTGGCATAATGTCGAGCGGCAAGGCACATCTAGTGGCCATTCCCCGGCACCGAACACCATGCAAGTAACCTGTCCCAACTGCCGGGCGCGCTACGCCGTCGATCCGCTGGCCATCGGCCCTTCCGGGCGCATCGTGCAGTGCGCGCGCTGCCACGACCGCTGGTTCCAGACGGTCAAGATCGAGCCGACACCGCCGCGCGCGCCCCTGCCCCCCGAACCCACGCTCGGCCTGCCGTCCCCGCCTGCGGCCGCCGCCCTGTCGAAACCGGGCGAGCCGCCGCAGCCCAAACCCGGCGACCTCGCACCCGCCATATCGGCGAGCGAGGCGGCTCCGGCGGATGGAGACGCCTCGCGCCGGCCGGTCTCGCCCTTCGCGCCCGAGGCAATGGCCGACAATTTTCCACGCTTCGCCGGGCCACGCCCCTCTCCGCCCCCTTCGGCGCAGGCGCCCTCCGCGAAGACTGACCGTTCCTTCATCGACACCATGCCGATCCCGGACGTGGTGATCCGGCCGAGCGTGAAGGGGGCCGGCCTGCCGGCGCTGATCGAGCCCAAGACCAGCCGGCGCATGAGCATCGTGCTCGCCATCTCGCTGCTGCTGGTCGTGGCCGCGGCCGCCGCCGTCTATGTCTTCCGCGCCGAGATCCTGGCAGCACTGCCGGCGGAGTGGCGGACCATGCTGCGCCTCAGCCCCTGAAGCCAGTACCCTTAGTCCGGCACCCGAAGACCAGCCCTCGCGAGAACCGACCGATGCCCAACCGTCCCGCTCCCGCTCGGCCTCACGTCTCGATCCGCTTCTCGGCCGCCGAGATCGCCAGCCGGGTCGACGTGATGGCCGGCGAACTGGCCGAGCAACTGCCGGCCGACACGCTGGTCGTGTCGGTGTTGAAGGGCAGCTTCGTGTTCGCCGCCGACCTTATCCGTTCGCTGAGCCGCGCCGGTGCCGACTGGGCGATGGATTTCCTGACGCTGTCGAGCTACGGCACCGGCACCCAGACCACCGGCACGGTGCGGATCGTGCGCGACATCGTCGACGAGGTGCGCGGCCGCGACGTGCTGCTGGTCGACGACATCCTGGAATCGGGTTTCACGCTCAGCTTCGCCAAGAACCTCCTGAAGGAGCGCGGTGCGCGCAAGGTGTGGGTCTGCACGCTGCTCGACAAGCCTGAGAAGCGGCGGACAGACCTGAAGGCCGACTTCGTGGGCTTCGAGGCGGGCGACGAGTTCCTGGTGGGCTATGGGCTCGACTGGGCACACCGCTTCCGCGGCCTGCCCTATATCGGCGTCGTCGAGAAGACGTCCTGAGGCGGGGCCGCCTGCCCCTCACGCGGCGGCAGTCGGTCCTGGTGTCGTGAGGAACTGAGGTCCGGCTTTTCGTCTTTCAGAACGAAGCCGACGGACATCTTCTCGAGCGTCAAACTCCGGACAAGAGAAGCGACGTCCGTCGACTGCGCCGCACCGCGGCCGGCCTCACTTGAGACAACGGCGGACTCGACGGTCTGTTTCAGGCTCTAGTACGTCTTGAGCAGGCGGTCGATGTAGTCGAGCTCTTCCTTCGGCCGCAGCTGTTCGCCGGCGCGGCGGCGCAGTTCGTCAAGGATCTCGCGGCTCCTCTGGCGCTCGAGTTCGAGCGGCACCTTGTCCTGGCCGGCATCGACGGAGTCGCCGTAGTTGCCGTCGGACCGGCCGAGCGGATCGCGATCGTCGCTGCGGCGCTCGCGCTCCTCGATCTCGGCGATATCCTGGCCGTTGCCCGGACCGCGCTGGCGCATCTGCTCGGCCATGTCGCCCATGCCCTGTTGCAGATTGTCGAGCGCACGGCGCTGGGCGCGGCCGGCCTCGCGCGCGTCGCCTCGGCGCAAGGCTTCCTCGGCCTCGCGCATCGAGCGTTCGGCGCGGCCGAGCGCCTCAGGCATACCCATGCCGTTTTCGTCGAGCCGGCGCATGAACTCGCCGAGCTGGCCGCGCAGGTTGCCCTGCTGGTTGCCCTGGTTCTCGCCCCACTGCGGATCGCCCTGGCCGGGCTGCTGGCCCTGGCCGCGCTGTCCCTGCTGGCCTTGCTGACCGCGTTGGCCTTGCTGACCCTGCTGGCCCTGCTGCTGGCGGCCCTGGCGCTCGCTCTCGCCGAGCAGCTGGTTCTGGCGCCGCGACAGCCGGTCGAGCTGGTTCATCATCTCGCGGCCCTGCTGGTTGCCTTGGCCCTGCTGGCCCTGCTGCTGACGCCCCTGCTGCCGCTGCTGGCCGTTCTGGCCCATCATCGGCGTCGCGTTCTCCATCATCTTGCGCAGCTCTTCGAGCAGCTTCTTGGCTTCCTCGCGCTGGCCGTTCTTCGCCATCTCGCGAATCTTGTCGAGCATCTTCTGCAGGTCGTCCTGCGTCATGGTGTTGTTGGGATCCATGCGTTGCGCCTGCTCTTCCATGCGGCGGCGCTCTTCCGGATCCTTCATCCGCTCGGCCATCTCCTTCTGCCAGCGGTCCATCGCGTCGTAGAGCTGCTGGATCAGCCTCTCGATCTCCTCGTCGCCGGCATTGCGCTGGATGGCGTCGCGCAGGTTCTGCCGCGCCTGCTCCAGCTGCTTCTCGGCATCGGAGGTGGCACCCTGCTCCAGACGCATCGCAAGGTCCCAGAGCAGGGCCTGGGTATCGGTGATGGTCTGCCTGTCGCCGCTGGCGGCGAGCCGCGCCGAGCCGACGCGCAGGCCGAGCGTCACGACCGGGTCGTCGCGGTAGGTCTCGGGCCTGGCCTGGATCATGCGCATGCCGTCGGCGACGTCGAGACGCAGTGCCTTGGGATCGTGGGTAAGCGCCTTGCGCAGCACGATCAGCGCGCGAGCGGTCGGGTCGTTGAACACCCGCTCAGGCAGCAGGAAGGTCTCGACGGCGCTGCGGCCCTTCTGGCCGAGTGCGTCGGTGGCGAACAGCATCATCGTGACCTTGAGTCCCGCCCACGGCGAGCTGGTGAAGTCGCGCACGAAGGAATCCGAGACCTTCTTCGAACCGGCCGCGACCGGCAGGTCGATGCGCATGACCTCCGGCTCCTCGTCGTCGCTCAGCATGTCGGCACCGAGCGCCGAGCCGTGCAGGCGGATCTGGAGCTGAACGCCGGTGATGCCGAAATCGTCGCCGGCGATGTAGTCGATTTTCGTCGACCATTTGTCGACGCCGATCGGCTTCGAGAACTCGATGGTCGGCGCGAGGTCGGGAATGACGTGCAGCTTCCAGCGCGCCTGTTCGTCGCCGCGGGCATTGAGCACGATCTGCTTGCCCTCGGTGATCACCTGCTCGACCTGGAACTTGCCCTTGCTCACCGTGTTGAACTCGGTTTCCTGGCCGTCGATCGAAAGCTTGGGCGGATGGCGACCGCGCACGTCGTCGACGAAGCCGGCGAGCTTGGAGCCGACCGGAACGCGCAGCAGCTTGTCGCGGTCGGCCATGTCCAGATAGATCGGCGCCTTGCCCGTATAGGCCGGCGGCGCGATCCAGAGATTGGCGACGACCGGCGGTGGCGGCGGGAAGGCCGGCATGAATGCAGCGGCCATGCGGTCGCTGCGCCAGCCACCGGCGATGGCGATCGCGACGATCAGCGCCAGCACCGGCACCAGACGCAATGCCCAGGTATCGAGGCGGGCAAGCCCCGGATGGGCAGCCTTGTTCGTCAGGCCGGCGAGGCGTTCGGCCTCGCGGCGGCGATGGGCCCGCCAAAGGGCGGCCGACATGACGTCGTTCTCGCCGGCGGCAAGGCGGTCCTGCACCGCGACCAGCGGCCGGTGCGGCACATTGGAATCGCGTTCGAGGCGCCGGATCGATTGTTCACGGGTCGGCCACTGCAGGCCGCGCAACCGCCACCAGGCCAGGCCGCCGAAGCCCAAGGCCAGGGCGGCCAACAGGCCGGAATGCAGCCAGGGATCGAGGCCGGCGAACAGGTCGAGATGGGCGGCGGCAACGAAGAGAGCGACGGCCGACAGCAGCGGCACCAGGCGCGGCCAGAGGGTTTCCCAGGCAAGCGCCATCCACGCCAAGCCGACCTTGCGCTCCAGTCCGGGGGCCCCGACTTCGGCTGCCTCGATCGTCTCTGACTGGCTGATCGCCATTACACCCTTTCTATAAGGTCTCCGGGTGGGCTTACGCCTCCGGCCTCTTCCGGCCCCGCGGGGTTAGATCCACGACGGGACCCGTTCCACAGCGAGCATCTCGTCGATCGACGGTCTGGGGCGCACAACCGCAAACCGCGTGCCATCGACCAGGACCTCCGGCACCAGGGGCCGGCTATTGTAGGTCGACGCCATGACGGCCCCATAGGCGCCCGCGGAGCGTACCATGATGAGGTCGCCGGCAGAAAGCGGCGGCAAATCACGGTTCTGTGCCAGATAATCCCCTGATTCGCAGATCGGACCGACAACGTCGCAACGGATTTTGGCGGCATCGGGGCGAGGTTGGCGGACCGGCTGGATGTCGTGCCACGCCTCGTACAGGGTCGGCCGGATCAGGTCGTTCATGGCGGCATCGACAATCACGAAAGTCCGCGAAACGCCGGGCTTCACGAGAATGACCTCGCCCACCAGCACGCCCGCCTCGCCGACCAGCCGGCGGCCGGGCTCGAAGGTCAGTTCGCAATCGAGACCCTGGGTCTCCTTCGCCACCATCGCCAGGAAGTCGGCGATCGAGGGGGGCTTCTCCTTCCGGTAAACGATCCCCAGCCCGCCGCCGATATCGAAGCGGTCGATGCGGTGGCCGTCGGCGCGCAGCTGCTTGATCAGGCCGCGCACCTTCTTGATCGACGCGCGATAGGGCGTGAGCTTCTCGAGTTGCGAGCCGATATGCATGGCAACGCCGACCACGCGAAGGTTCGGCAGCTTGCCGGCCATGGCGAAGGCGTCGCGCGCGAGATCGATGTCGATGCCGAACTTGTTGCCCTTCTTGCCGGTGGTGATCTTGGCGTGGGTCCTGGCGTCGACGTCGGGGTTCACGCGAATGGCGATGTCGGCCTTGACGCCGAGCTGGCCCGCGACGGCGTTCAGCACCTCGAGCTCGTAGGCGCTCTCGACGTTGATCTGGCCGACGCCGGCTTCCAGCGCGGCCATCAGCTCCGACGGCTTCTTGCCGACGCCCGAATAGACGATGCGTTCCGCCGGGATGCCGGCGGCCAGCGCACGGCGCATCTCGCCGACCGAGACGATGTCGGCGCCGGCGCCCATCTCGCCCAGCAGCTTGATCACCGCGAGGTTGCTGTTGGCCTTCATGGCGTAGCACACCGAGGCGCGGCGTCCCTTGAGCGACGTCTTCATGCCGTCCTGGAACTCGCGCATGCCCTGACGCAGCGCGCCGGCCGAATAGAGATAGAACGGCGTGCCGACCTGCGCCGCGATCTTCTTGATCGCCACGCCCTCGGCCTGCATCTCGCCGTTCTTGTAGGCGAAGAAGCTCACAGGAACCTCCGGCGCGCATCCTTGACCGCACGCGCGACATTGGCCGGCGCGGTGCCGCCGAAGCTCTTGCGCGCCGCGACCGACGCCTCGACGGTCAGGACCTTGTAGACGCCGCGGTCGATGCGCGGCTCGACCGCCTGCATCTCCTTGAGCGTGAGCCCGTCCAGATCGACGCCCTTGTCGGCAGCCTTCCCGACCAGCGCGCCGGTGACGTGATGGGCCTGGCGGAACGGCAGGCCGACCTTGCGCACCAGCCAGTCGGCGAGGTCGGTCGCGACCGAGTAGTCGGCCGAGGCGACGGCGCGCATGCGCTGCTTGTTGGCCTTGAGGTCGCGGACCATGCCGGCCATCGCCGCGATGCAGAGCTCGAGCGAGTCGGCGGCGTCGAACAGCGGTTCCTTGTCCTCCTGCATGTCCTTGCCGTAGGTCAGCGGCAGGCCCTTCAGGATGGTGCAGAGCGCCACGAAGGCGCCGACGATGCGGCCGACCTTGCCGCGCGCCAGTTCGGCGGCGTCGGGGTTGCGCTTCTGCGGCATGATCGAGCTGCCGGTCGTGAAGGCGTCCGACAGCGCGATGAAACGGAACGGCGCCGAGCACCAGATCACGATCTCCTCGGCGAGCCGCGACAGATGCACGGCGCAGAGCGAGGACGCACCCAGGAACTCGACCACGTAGTCGCGGTCGGAAACGGCATCGAGCGAGTTGGCCATCGGCCGGTCGAAGCCCAGCGCCCTGGCCGTACGGGCCCGGTCGATCGGGTGCGGCGTGCCGGCGAGTGCGGCCGCGCCGAGCGGCGACTCGTTCAGGCGCGCGCGGCAGTCGGCGAAGCGGCTGCGGTCACGGCCGATCATCTCGACGTAGGACAGGAGATGATGGCCGAAGGTGATCGGCTGGGCGGTCTGCAGGTGGGTGAAGCCCGGCATGATCGTGCCGGCGTGCTCCTCGGCGCGGTCGATCAGGGCCGCCTGCAGGTCCTTCAGCATCAGCTCGAAGCGGTCGATCGTGTCGCGCACCCACAGGCGCACGTCGAGCGCGATCTGGTCGTTGCGCGACCGCGCGGTGTGCAGCCGTCCGCCGGCCGGGCCGATCAGGTCGGTGAGCCGCGCCTCGACGTTGAAATGGATGTCTTCGAGCTTGGTCGAGAAACGGAACTTGCCGCTCTCGATCTCGGCACGAACCTTCGCCAGTCCGGCCTTGATGGCGCGGCCGTCGGCGGGCGTCAGGATCTTGCGCGCCACCAGCATGTCGGCGTGCGCCAGCGAGCCCGCGATATCCTGGGCGTAGAGCCGCTTGTCGAAGCCGATCGAGGCGTTGATCTTCTCCATGATCTCCGCCGGGCCGAGCTTGTAGCGGCCGCCCCACATTGCGTTGGAGCGGCTCGCCGCGGGCTTTGTCTTTTTCCGTGCCATGAATTAGAGCCAGTAATGCTGTAGGAACCGGCGCTTATGACACATCCCGCCCCGAATTTCGCCCTCCGCCGCAGGGGCTTCCTCGCCGCCGCGCCGGCTTTTTTTGCCGTCCCGGCATTAGCCGATGTAGGGCCCTCCCTGCTCACCGGCGCGATGGCCAAGTTCAAGCTGGCGGCAGCGCGCAAGCCCCTGCCCGATTTCGCCTTCCTCGACGCCAGGGACGGGGAACGCAAGCTTGCCGACTGGCGCGGCAAGACCGTGCTGGTGAATTTCTGGGCGACCTGGTGCGCGCCGTGCGTCAAGGAGATGCCGAGCCTCGACAAGCTCCAGGCCGAAATGGGCAAGGCGAGCTTCGCCGTGCTGCCGCTGTCGCTCGACGGCCCGACCCGCTCCAAGGTTGCGCCGTTCTACGAGAAGGCCAAGCTCGCCAACCTCGACATCTGGTTCGACAAGGGCCGCAAGGTGCAGCAGGCGCTCGACGTCAGCCTGCTCCCGACGTCGATCCTGATCGATGCCCAGGGCCGCGAGATCGGCCGCCTCGAGGGTGAGGCCGACTGGGACACGCCCGAGGCGATCTCGCTCATGAAGGCCGCCGGCGGCGCCTGAACGCCGCTCCGAGATGGGGGAGTTCCGCCCCGTCCGCTCCGCTTCCCCCTACTCCGGGCGCACGGTGAAAGTCGGCTTGCGCAGACGGGTCAGCCAGAAAGGGCGGTTGGCCGATGTCGTGGCGATCCATACCAGCACGCACACGCCGAGAAGGAAGCCGATGACGGGGTCGCCCGACCAGGCGAAGGCACCCGCCGCGAAGCTCATGACCGCCGCGATGATCTGAACCATCGATCTCTCCACCAAGACAATTTGCATAACGCCGGGCCGCATGTAGCGGTCGTGGGGTTTCCTGCAGATGTTGTGAGTGTCGCGATCGGTTTCGTTGGTTACGCGAGGGCGGCCGTTATGCCTCCATCGCGGGATTTATCCACGGTCGACTTACCTGCGATTGATCCTGGTGCAGCGGCAGGTGTCGATCTGATGGAACTCCAGCAT
>CAWUOG010000009.1:0-24409 GCA_963923875.1 uncultured Alphaproteobacteria bacterium | reverse complement strand
GGCGCACTTCCTCGAACAGCTTGGTCAACTCACGCGCCACCGCGGCCGGCCGCGGCCCGAGTAGCGCGGCCAGATCGGCGAGCGCCGCCGCCAGCCGGTGCGGCGCCTCGAAGAACACCAGGGTGGCGGGCACCGCCGCCAGCTCCGTGATGGCCCGGCGACGTTCGGTCTCCCGGGCCGGCAGGAAGCCCGCGAAAAAGAAGCGGTCGGTCGGCAGGCCCGACAGCGCCAGCGCCATCGGCACCGCCGAGGCCCCGGGAGCGCAACTGACGTGCAGGCCGGCCGCCAGCGCGTCGCGCACCAGGCGGTAGCCGGGATCGGAGATCAGCGGCATGCCGGCATCGGATACCAGGGCCACGCGCTTGCCCTCCGCGAGGGCGCGCATCAGGCGTGGACCGGCACTGTCCTGCGTGGCGTCGCTGTAGGCCACCGTCGGTACAGAGATCCCGTGATGGGTGGCGAGCTTGGCGAACACGCGGGTGTCCTCGCAGGCAATCACGTCCGCCGCGCGCAGCACGTCGACGGCACGGAGCGTGATGTCGCCCATATTGCCGATCGGTGTGGCAACAATATGCAGCCCCGGCGCCAGCGCGGCCGGTTTACGGGGCGCCGCCGCGCCGCTAGCTTGTGCCTCCTCGTTCATGTCTCCCCGTCAGCGTCCCATCGCATTCGTCAGCCGGAGTATCGCGCCGATGCGCCAACCCCTGTTGCGCCGTCCCCTGCTGGCCCTCGCCGGCGTCGCCCTGCTGCTGGGCGCTTGCGCGGAATCCCCGCAACCTACCACGACCGTGGCGCCGCCCAAGCCCAGTGGGCCCCCGATCGGCTCGCCGACGACGGCTTCGGGCAAGCAGCGGATCGCCCTGCTGCTGCCGCTCAGCGGCCGCGCCGCCGCGATCGGCCAGTCGATGCAGCAGGCCGCCGAGCTGGCGCTGTTCGAATCGGGCGCCAAGGAGATCGCCCTCTCCGCCTACGACAGCGGCGAGTCGGCGGAAGTGGCGCTGCAGGCCTACCAGAAGGCGCGTACCGACGGTGTCGCCCTCGTGCTGGGGCCGTTGTTCAGCAACTCGGCGGCGGCGCTTTCTTCATCGGTGCGACGCGGCGGCGCCAATGTCATCGCCTTCTCCAACGACGAATCGGCCGCACAGCCCGGCGTGTTCATCATGGGCATCGCCGCGCCGCCGCAGGTCCGCCGAGTCGTCGACTACGCCCTCCAGAGCGGCATCAAGCGCTTCGCCACCTTCGCGCCGCGCACCGCCTACGGCGAGCAGATGAGCCGCACGCTCGAAAGCCATGTCAGTGCACGCGGCGGCAAGGTTGTCGCCGCCGAGCTGTTCGACGAGGGTGCGCCCGATCTGACGCCGGCCGCACAGCGTCTCGCCAAGGAAGCCAACGTCGAGGACGCGGCCGCCGGCAAGATCGCCGTGCTGGTGCCGGTCGCACCGCCGCGCAGCGCCACGGTGCTGGGCGCACTGAACGGCGTGGGCATCGACAAGGCCTCGGTGCAGTTCATCGGCACCGGCGTGTGGGACACGCCGGGCATCGGCGCCGACGCCCAGCTGCGCGGCGCCTGGTACGCCGCGCCAGATCCGGCGCGCCGTGTTGATTTCGAGCGGCGCTTCACCGCGACCTACGGCCGACCGCCGCATCGCCTGGCTACGCTCGCCTACGACGCCGTGGCGCTGGCCAGCCAGCTCGCACGCCAGAAGCCGGGCGGCGACTTCTCGGTCGAGGCGATCACCAATCCCAACGGCTGGTCGGGCATCGACGGCGTGTTCCGCTTCCTGCCCGACGGGCGGGCAGAGCGCACGCTCGCGGTGATCGAGATCCAGGGCGAGCGCAACGCGGTGGTCAGCCCGGCGCCGACCAGCTTCGTGGGCACCAACTGACGCAATGTCCCTGCCGCACGCGATCCTGTTCGATCTGGACGACACGCTGATCCGCGCCTACGCCCAGCCGGAGGAGGCATGGCGGCGCCTGCTGCACGTCTTCTCGGCGCATCTCGACATCCACGACGACGCGGTGGCGCTCGAAAAAGTGCGTGTCGCGATCATGGAGGAGGCGCGCGCCTTCTGGAGCGACCAGGCGGCGGCGGCCGAGTGGCGGCTTAAGATTCCCGAGGCGCGGCGGCTCTCGGTGCGCCAGGGCCTGAAGCGGCTGGGCCGCCCCGACGATGCCCTTGCCGACCGGATCGCCGACGCCTTTACAGAGATGCGCCGCCAGGAATACCGGCTCTATCCCGACGCGCACGCCACGGTCGACGCGCTACGCGCCCGCGGCGTGAAGCTCGCGCTGGTGACCAACGGCGCCAGCGAGATGCAGCGCGCCAAGATCGAGCGCTTCGACCTCGAACACCGCTTCGATCACATCCAGATCGAAGGCGAGTTCGGCCAGGGCAAACCCGAGCTCGCCGTCTATCGCCATGCGCTGGAACGGCTGGGCTGCGAGGCCTGCGATGCCTGGATGGTCGGCGACAATTACGAATGGGAAGTCGTGGCGCCGCAGAAGCTCGGCATGGCGGGCATCTGGTACGACCCGTTCGGCGCCGGTGTCCCCGCCCACGCCACCGCGCTGCCCACGCGCATCATCACGCGGCTGAGCGAGCTGGTGGAGTAGCCTGCGGCGCCGCTCCGGCGGCGCGTCACGGACCTCAGGACTTGGCGCGATCGGCCGGCAGCTTGTCGGCGGTGCGCAGCATGAGGCGCTCGACCCGGCCACCCTCGACCAGGTGCTTCTGCAGCACTTCGTCGATGTCCTCCCTGGTCGGCACCGAATACCAGACGCCCTCGGGATAAATCACGAGCGTCGGTCCCAGTTCGCAGCGATCCAGGCAGCCGGCGTTGTTGATGCGCACGTTTTTCAGCCCGAGATCCTTGGCCCTGGCCTTCATGTGATCGCGCAGCGCCTCGCCGCCGCGCTCGGCGCAGCAGCCGCGCGGATGTCCGGCAGGACGGCGATTGGTGCAGCAGAAGACATGGGCCTCGTAATACGGCGCCGGATCGCCCGGCTTCTCGCGAGAACTCATCGGACAGCTACTCTTTCTTGCCGGTCGCGATATTGGCGAGCTGCGACCAGAAGGCCTGCTGCATCTGCTGCATCTGCTCGACGCCCTGCATCGAAGCCGGGATCCAGGTCTTGAAAATCGCCTCGGGGCTCATCGAGGCGAGGTTGGCGCGCAGCCGCTCCTCGATTTCGCCCATCACGCGCTGCTGCATCGGCCCGAGATCGGGCAAGCCGAAGAAGGCGCGCGCCTCCTCGGGCGTGCAGGTCACTTCGACATTCACCTTCATGGTCGGATTCTCCAGTAGACGGGTCACCTTAGGCGATCCCGTGCTATGAGGCGATATGGTTCCTGATTGGATCGCTTCCAACCCCCGCGTCAGGAAGGGCCAGCCCTTCGGACGCGAACAGCAATACGTCGTCAATCCCAACGGCGTGCCCGAACTCACCGACGAGCTCGCGGCCTGCCCTGCACACCGCACCACGCCCCTTCTTTCGCTGCCCGCCCTGGCCAGGCGTCTCGGCGTGGGCGAAATCCGCATCAAGGATGAGAGTCAGCGCTTCGGGTTCGGCGCCTTCAAGGCGCTGGGCGGCGTGCTGGGCGTCTACAATGTGCTGTCGGGAACGGTCGGCGAGGCCCACCACAGCTCGCCCTCCTTCAAGGAGATGTTCAGCGGCGCCTACAAGGAGCTGACCAAGAATTTCGTCTTCACCACCGCCAGCTCGGGCAATCACGGCAGGTCGGTGGCGGCCGGCGCGCGGCTGTTCGGCAACCGCTGCATCATCTTCCTGCCGAAATTCACCTCGGCCGAGAAGGAAGCCGCGATCAAGGCCAAGGGCGCCGAGGTGATCCGGGTTGACGGCGACTACGACACCGCCGTCGCCGAGTGCAAGCGCCAGGCCGAGGCCAACGGCTGGACCATCATCTCCGATACCTCGTGGGAGGGCTACGACAGCACGCCGCGCAGCGTGATGCGCGGCTACACCGTGCTGGTCGAGGAGATCATCCGCCAGTGGTGGGCCGGCCCGACGCATGTGTTTGTGCAGGCCGGCGTCGGCGGCCTGGCCGCCGCCGTGTTCGGCTATCTCTGGGCGCGCTACGAGCCGCGGCCAAAATTCATCGTCGTCGAACCGGCGAGCGCCGACTGCTGGTTCCAGAGCAACAAGGCGGGCAAGCCGGCGCTGGCGAGCGGCGACGCCGAGACGGCGATGGGCGGGCTCGCCTGCCGCGAGATCTCGCCGGTGACCTGGCCGGTGATCGGACTGGGCGCCGACTGGTTCATGACGATCGAGGAGGATCAGGTGATGCCGGCCCGCCGCCTGCTCGCCCATCCGCTCGACGGCGATCCGGCGCTGGCCTCGGGCCCGTCCGGCTGCGCCGGCCTCGCCGGCCTGACGCGGGTCTGCACCGACGAGGCGGCGTTCAAGGAGCTGGGGCTCGGCCCCGCGAGCCGCGTGCTGCTCATCAACAGCGAGGGCAATCTCGGCGAAGGCACGGTCTGAACATCCAGCCTGGCCATTCTTGCGCGGCAGAACCGGGCAACGCATCCTCGGTCAAACGCGAAGGAGTATGGGTCCGTGCAGCTTCAGCTCAAGACGTGGCAGTTCGTCGAGGAGTATCTCAAGACCAAGACCGGGATCATCGTCCCGATCGGCTCGACCGAACAGCACGGCCCGACCGGCCTGATCGGCACGGACGCGCTCACCGCCGAAATGATCGCCCGCGGCGTCGGCGAAAAGGTCGGCGCGCTGGTGGCGCCCACCATCGCGGTCGGCATGGCGCAACACCATCTCGGCTTCGCGGGATCCGTGACCTTGCGGCCCACGACCCTGATCGCGGTGGTGCGCGACCAAGTCCTGTCGCTGGCGCGCCACGGCTTCACCCGCTTCTTCTTCGTCAACGGCCATGGCGGCAACATCGCCACCGTGACGGCGGCGTTCTCGGAAATCTACGCCGAGCGTTCGATGGAGCGGCTGTCGAACCAGCCCTCGATCAAGTGTGCGCTGCGCAACTGGTGGGACAGCGACCGCATCCGCGCGCTCAGCAAGGAGCTCTATCCGGTCGGCGAAGGCAGTCACGCCACCGCGTCCGAAGTGGCGCTCACCTGGTACAAGTATCCCGAAACGATGAACCGCACGCAGCTCGAGCCGCGCGTGGCGCCAAACGGCAGCTTCGCCGACGCCGAGGATTACCGTCGCAACTTTCCCGACGGCCGCATCGGCTCGGATCCGAGCCAGGCAACGCCCGAGCATGGCAAGCGCTTCTTCGACACCGCCGTCGAGGATGTGGCGCGCGACTACGAACGCTGGGTGGCGCGCTAGGCGATGCCCGATCCCGGAACGCTCGGCCTGTTCGCGCTCGCCTGTCTTGCGCTGACGGCGACGCCGGGGCCCGACATGCTGCTGATCGCCTCGCGGTCGCTGAGCCAGGGGCGCGGCTCGGGCTTCGCCACGCTCGCCGGCATCCAGCTCGGCACCTACTGCCATGCGCTCGCGGCGGCGTTCGGACTGTCGCAGCTTTTCGTGGCGGTGCCGGTCGCCTACGAGATCGTTCGCTATGCCGGCGCGCTCTACCTGCTCTATCTCGCCTGGAAGATGTTTCGTGCGCCCGCCGCATCGTTCGAACCCGATGCCGCCGCGGCGCGCCATCCTGTCCGGCGCGTCTTCTTCCAGGGGCTGCTGACCAACCTGCTCAATCCCAAGATGGCGCTGTTCGTCCTCGCCCTCTTCCCGCAGTTTGTCGCGCCCGGAGCCGGCTCGTTCGCGATCCAGATCCTGGTGCTGGCGACGGTGCTGAACGTCATCGGCCTGGTGGTGAACGGCGCCGTCATCGTTGCCGTGAGCCAGCTCCGGGGCCTCGGCCGCCGGGCGCGGCCCAGCCGTCCGTCCCGTCGCTGGCCGAACTATCTGCTCGGCACGGTGTTCGCGGGTCTGGCGGCGCGGCTCGCATTCGATTCCCGGTCCTAGCCTCGATGGGAAGGGGGGTGTCCCCCTGGAACGATAAAAAGGTCGTAAAAGCCTTATTTGGCGGGCTCGGACATTTATCGGTGCAGCGATAAAAAATCGATAAACCGGCGGCAACTACCGCCGTCGTTCGGCGGTACGTACACGCTCGCGGTGCAGGATGTAGAGGCCGGATGCCACGATCACGGCGATGCCGGCCATCGCCAGCGGATTCGGCACGTCGCCCCAGACACTGAAGCCGATGGCGATCGCCCACAGCACCGACGAATACCGGAACGCGCCGAGCACCGAAAGTTCGGCGCCGGTCCGCAGCGCCAACATCAGGAATTGATAGCCGCAGGCCAGCAGCAAAGAGGAGCCGATCACGTAGCCCAGCGCCATCAGACCGAACGGGTGCCAGCCATCGATGGCGATCCAGAGGCACCCCGACACCGCCACCGTGACCGCCGAACTCAGCGACACCACCAGGGTCGGCACGTTGGCGGGAACCCAGCGGGCGAGGATGTCGCGCAAGGCGCCGGCCAGCGATGCCGCGAGGATCAGCAACGTCCAGGCGTTGACGTCGCCCGGCCGGGGCTGGATGACCATCAGAACGCCGACGAAGCCGACCGAGATGGCGCTCCAGCGCCGCCAGCCCACCGTCTCCCGGAGCAGCAGCACGGCGAGCAGTGCGAGAAAGAGCGGCGTCGAGAGATTGATCGCCGAGGCGATGGCGAAGGGCGTGTAGGCGAGCGCCACCAGATAGAAGATTCCCGCGGCGGCCTCGAGCACGCCGCGCGCCACGACGGCGGGATGGACCATCAGCGGCGCCTTGCCGAGGTCGCCACTTACCAGCAGCGCCAGCAGGCACCACAGGGTCGCAAAGATGCCGCGCAGACCGATCGCCTGGACCGGCGGCATGTGGTCGAAGGCCAGCTTGATCAGCGCGTCGTTGAAGATGAAGACCGTCACCGACGCCAGCATCAGGACGATGCCGCGGGTCGTATGGGTCAAGTCACTTACCGGAAGCCATCTTGGTCAGGAGCTTCCAGTGCTCCTCGCCGACCGGTACGACCGACAGGCGGGACTGGCGCACCAGGCCGAACTCCTTGAAGCGCCCGTCGGCCTTCATCGCCGCCAGCGACACCGGCTGCCGGACCGGCTCGACCGCCTTGATGTCGACCGTGACCGCCTTGCCGGCCTTGTCGGTCGGATCGGGATAGGCGGTCTTCACGACTTCGGCGACGCCCACGATCTCCTTGCCTTCGTTGGAATGGTAGAAGAAGCAGCGGTCGCCGACCTTCATCGCCTTCAGATTGATCGCGGCCTGCGCGTTGCGCACGCCGGTCCACGAAGTGCGCTTGTCCTTGACCAGCTGGTCCCACGAATAGGCCGACGGTTCGGACTTCAGCAGCCAATGCGCCATCTCGAACTCCCTCTCCTCATTGGCCTTCGCGACGCAGCGGACGCGCGAGCAAGGCGCGGATCGCCTCGTCGAGGTCCGCGCCACCATGCAGGATAGCATCGACGGCCGCGCAGATCGGCATCTCGACACCGTGGCGTTTCGCACGCGCCAGCACTGCAGGCGCCGTCGCCTCGCCTTCGACGACCTGGCGCTTGCCGCTGAGATGGGCGGCAAGCGACACACCCCGGCCGAGCGCCTCGCCGAGGGCGCGGTTGCGCGACAGCGGACCGTGGCAGGTCAGCACGAGATCGCCCAGGCCGCTCAGGCCGGTCAGGGTCTCGAGTCTGGCGCCCATCGCCAGCCCGAGCCGCGCCATCTCCGCGAAGCCGCGCGTGATCAGGGCGGCGGTGGCGTTGTGGCCGAGCCCCCGTCCCTCGACGATGCCGGCCGCGATCGCCAGGACATTCTTGATGGCGCCACCGAGGGCCACGCCCGTGACGTCTTCGGTCCAGTAAGGCCGGAAGGCGCCGGCGGCGAGCGCCTCGGCGAGCGCACGTCCAAGGGCGGCGTCGCGGGTCGCGATGCTGACGGCGGTCGGCAGGCCGCGGGCAGCCTCCTCGGCGAAGCTCGGGCCGGACAGCATGGCGATGGCACGGCGCGGCAGCGCCTCGCTCAGGACCTCGGGCATCAGGAGGCCACTCGAAGCCTCGATGCCCTTGGCGCAGATCACGACCGGCGCGCCGCCCGGCAGCTGGCGCGCGAGATCGCGGACGGCCTGGGCCGGGCAGACCAGCAGCAGCGCGTCGGCGGCGCGCAGGTGGCTCAAGTCGGGTACGGCCTCGATGCCCTCGTCGAGCGTGAAGTCGGGCAGATAAACGGGATTGCGGCGCTGCCCGGCAATGGCGCGGGAGATCGCGGGATCGCGTGACCACAGACTGACTTTGCGGCCGGCCCGCCGCGCCAGGCAGGCCAGCGCGGTACCCCAGGCGCCGCCGCCAACGACGCCGATATGCGCGATGTCGCTCACAGGCTGAGATTGAGGGCGATGGAGATGCGCTCGGCCTTGCCGCGATAGGGCCGCACCTGATGCAGGACCCAGGACGGAAACATCACCATGCGGCCGGCCCGTGGACGAACCACCTCGTTGGCGCCAACCGAGAGGCCGGCGCTGCCGAAGGCGAGATTCGGCGCGTACATCGCCGGACCCGGTCCGCGCGGATCCATGAATTCCAGTTCGCCGCCAAGAGATGGATCGGCATCGATGCCGCCATCGTCGACGTAGTAGACCGCCGACCAGAAGCTGCCGGGATGGGAATGGAACTCGTTGCCGTGGCCGGTGCGGTTGATGTTGGCCCACATGTTGGCCTTCCAGGCGATGCTGACCGGCTGGCCCTGGCGATTGGTCGTCACCTTGTTGGCGCTGTTGCGCGCCACCGCCAGAAGCTTGATGGCAGGTGCGCCGCCCCAGCGATCCATGTCCCACTCCGACTGCCAACCGCCGAGATTGGAATGCTCGGTGCCGGGATGGCTCTTCTCGCGCTCCAGAATCGTGCGCCGCAGATCGGCACTGAGCGCGGCCGCATCGGGCAGATCGATCAGCACGATCGGCGTCGCGAACAGAGAAACGACTTGCAATCCATTGCTCATGATTGCCCGACCTTACACCCGAACCGCAGCCGTTGGATCGAGCGGCCAGCGCGGCCGTGGGCGAAAATCGAGACCGTCGGTCCTGCCCAGCCGCAGCCGCTCCAGTCCGGCCCAGGCGATCATCGCGCCATTGTCGGTGCAGAGCTTTACCGGCGGCGCCACCAGTCTCGCACCGTGACGCGCCGCCACTTCCTCGAGACGGCCGCGCAAATAGAGGTTCGCGGCGACGCCGCCGGCGACGACGAGGGTCGGGCTGGGCGCCAGAGCGAGCGCATTGCTGCAGCGGTCGGCCAGAACGTCGCCGACGGTGCGCTGGAACGACGCACAGAGATCGGCGATCGCCGCCGTGTCGCCAGCCGGCAGCTTTTCGACGGTCTGGC
The DNA here is from genome assembly GCA_963923875.1 of uncultured Alphaproteobacteria bacterium. Taxonomy (GTDB): domain Bacteria; phylum Pseudomonadota; class Alphaproteobacteria; order Reyranellales; family Reyranellaceae; genus Reyranella. Next base: position 15,037 of record CAWUOG010000009.1, on the reverse strand, counting down.
GAACCGCCGTCTTGAGGCCGGAAAACGAAAAGTCGCACCCCGGCTTCTTCCACATCGGCCGCGGCAGGCTGAAACGCTGCGGGTCGCCGCCCCGGGCCGCGCGTTCGACCGCGGGTCCGCCGGGAAAGCCGAGACCCAGCAGCTTGGCCGTCTTGTCGAAGCATTCGCCGACCGCATCGTCGATGGTGGTGCCGAGGCGCGTGAAGTCGCCCGCCTGGCTGTCGGGGCCGCGCACGGTCAGCAGCTGGCAATGACCGCCCGACACCAGCAGCAGAAGATACGGAAAGGTCACGGGCTCGGTGAGCCGCACCGACAGCGCATGACCCTCCAGGTGATTGACCGCGAGGAACGGCTTGTCGTGTGCGAAGGCCAGCGCCTTGGCCGTCATGACGCCGACCATGACGCCGCCGATCAGGCCGGGCCCGCCGGTCGCGGCGATGCCGTCGAGATCGCCCAGGCCGAGGCCCGCGTCCCTCAGGGCGTCGGCGACCAGTCCGTCGAGACGCTCGAGATGGGCGCGCGCGGCGATTTCGGGCACCACGCCGCCGAAGCTCCGATGCTCGCTCATTTGGCTGTAGACGACGTTGCTCAGCAGCCCGCCCAGGGGAGCATCGCCGGCCGGCGCCTCCACCACGGCCACCGCGGTCTCGTCGCAGCTGGTTTCGATACCCAACACGCGCATGGCTGCCTTCTAGCCTCCGGGGCCGGGCTACGCTAGAGCAGCGCCATGGCTTCTCCTCTCCTGCGGATCGGCACGCGCGGCAGCAAGCTGGCGCTGACCCAGACCGGCCTGGTGCGCGACGCGTTGGCGGCGGCGCATCCCGCCCTGGCCACCCCGGGCGCAATCGAGATCGTGGTGATCAAGACCACCGGCGATGCGATCCAGGACCGGCCGCTGTCGGAAGCCGGCGGCAAGGGCCTGTTCGTCAAGGAGATCGAGGAGGCGATGCTGTCGCGCCGCATCGACGCCGCCGTGCACAGCATGAAGGACATGCCGACGGCGCAGCCGGATGGCCTCGCCATCACCGCCTTTCTGCCGCGCGAGGACGCACGCGATGTGCTGATCGCGGGCGACATCCATCGCATCGCCGACCTCAGGAAGGGCGCGATCGTCGGCACTTCGGCTCTGCGCCGCCGTGCGCAATTGCTCCATCGCCGGCCCGATCTGCAGATCGTCACCCTGCGCGGCAATGTCGATACGCGCCTCGCCAAGCGCGAGGCCGGCGTCGTCGAGGCGACCTTGCTCGCGCTCGCGGGCCTGAAGCGGCTGGGCCTCGGCCATGTCGGCACGCCGGTGCCCGAAGACGAGATGCTGCCCGCGGTCGGCCAGGGCGCGGTCTGCATCGAGTGCCGAAGCGACGACACTTCGACCCGCACCCTGCTCGCCGCGATCAACCACGCGCCGACCGAGATCGCCGTGCGTGCCGAGCACGCCATGCTGGCCGTGCTGGACGGATCCTGCCGGACGCCCATCGCGGGGCATGCCGTGTTCGCCGCCGACGGGGCCCTGCATTTGCGCAGCCTGATCGCCAAGCCCGACGGCTCGCAGGCGATCATGACCGAGCGGCGTGGCCCCGCCGCGGATGCGGCGAAGATGGGCGCCGACGCCGGCCGGGAATTGAAGGCACGCGGCGGACCGGGCTTCCTGTCGGAATGATGCGCCGCCTGCTTCGTCCGCTGCTGCTGGCCGCCGGCGCCCTGCTGGCCCTGACAGCGTGCGAGAGCGCGCCGGTCACTGGGCGTTCGCAGGTCATGCTGGTCAGCGAAAGCGAGGAGCGGCAGATGGGCCTGCAGGCCTATCAGCAGGTCCTTGCAACCGAGCACGTCTCGCACAATGCCCAGGTCAACGCGCTGGTCGAGAAGGTCGGCCGTCGCATCGCCAATGCTGCCGAACGTCCGCCGGAGAACATGTGGCACGCGCCGCACTATCGCTGGGAGTTCAAGGTCTTCGAGAAGAACGAGCCCAACGCCTTCTGCCTGCCCGGCGGCAAGGTCGCGGTTTACACCGGCCTGCTGCCGATCACCCGCACCGAGACCGGCCTCGCCGTGGTGATCGGTCACGAAGTCGGGCACGCGCTGGCGCGACACGGCGCCGAGCGCATGAGCGACCAGATCGTCGCCGCCGTGGGCGTGACGGCCGCCGCCGCGGTACTGGCCGGCACGACCAGCGGCCGCAACCGGTCCTACCTGCCGCTGATGATGGGCGCGCTGGGCGCCGGCGCCACGGTCGGTTATCTGCTGCCGATGTCGCGCACCCAGGAGGCCGAGGCCGACCGCATCGGCCTGGTGCTGATGGCGATGGCGGGCTACGACCCGCGCGAGGCGGTGGGCCTGTGGGAGCGCATGCGCGCCGCCAGCCGCGGCAAGAGCAAGCCGCCGGAATGGCTCAGCACCCATCCGTCGGACGACACCCGTATCGCCAACATCCGCGCCGCGTTGCCGGAGGCGATGAAGTACTATCGGCCGCGCAATGACTGAGTCGATCGAATACGACGCCACCGGCCTGCTCTGCCCGCTGCCGGTGCTGCGCGCCAACCGCAAGCTGCGCGAGCTCGCCGTCGGCGGCCTGCTCACCGTACGCGCCACCGATCCCGCGGCCGAACAGGACTTTCCCGCCTTCTGCAAGCAGACCGGACATGAACTCGTGTCCAGCCGCCGCGAAGGCGAGGTGCTGGTATTCACCATCAGGAAACGCTAGTCAGACGCGCCATGCCTCAATCGACCTTCAAGACCATCGATTCCCTCGACGTTGCCGGCAAGCGTGTGCTGGTGCGTCTCGACCTCAACGTGCCGATGAAGAACGGCAAGGTGACGGATGCCACGCGCATCGAGCGCGCCGCCCCGACCGTCGCAGAGCTTGCGAACAAGGGCGCCAGGGTCGTGGTGCTCAGTCACTTCGGCCGGCCCGACGGCAAGCGCGTGCCGGAGATGTCGCTCAGGCCGCTGGTCGAGCCGCTGGCCGCGGCGCTCGGCAAGCCGGTCGCCTTCGCCGAGGACTGCATCGGCCCGCAGGCCGAGGACGCCGTGCGGGCACTCAAGGCCGGCGAGGTCCTGCTCCTCGAGAACCTCCGCTTCCACAAGGAAGAGGAGAAGAACGACCAGGGCTTCATCGACCGGCTGAGCGTGCTGGGCGACGTCTACGTCAACGACGCCTTCTCGACCGCGCACCGTGCGCATGCCTCGACCGAGGGTATCGCCAATCGCCTTCCTGCGGCGGCAGGCCGGTTGATGCAGGCCGAGCTCGAGGCGCTCGACAAGGCGCTGGGCAACCCCAAGCGGCCGGTCTGCGCGGTGGTCGGCGGCGCCAAGGTCTCCACCAAGCTCGACCTGCTGGGCAATCTCGTCGGCAAGGTCGACAAGCTGATCATCGGCGGCGGCATGGCCAACACTTTCATGCATGCGCAGGGCATCGCCGTCGGCAAGTCGCTGTCGGAGAAGGACCTCGCCAAGACTGCGCTGGAAATCCTCGAAAAGGCCAAGGCCGCCAACTGCAAGGTGCTGCTGCCGGTCGACGTCGCGGTGTCGCCGGAGTTCAAGGCCGGTGCGCCGAGCACCATCGTCGACGCCGCGGCCTGTCCGGCAGACCAGATGATCCTCGACATCGGCCCGAAGTCGATCGCCCTTTACGAGGCCGAGCTCGCCGGCTGTGCGACGCTGGTATGGAACGGCCCGCTCGGCGCCTTCGAGATCAAGCCGTTCGATGCCGGCACGGTGGCGCTCGCCCGGACCGCAGCCCGGCTCACGGGCGAGAAGAAGCTCCTGTCGGTGGCAGGCGGCGGAGACACCGTCGCGGCACTGGAAGCGGCCGGCGTGGCCGATCAGTTCACCTACATCTCGACGGCCGGCGGCGCGTTCCTCGAATGGATGGAAGGCAAGACCTTGCCCGGCGTTGCGGCGCTGATCCGGGCGGCCTAGCCTCCGCCGAGGAGCCAGGACCGCATGAGCGAGCCGCCCAAATCGGATCCCCCACGGGCCGCACCCGACCGCCCGCGCCTGCCGTGGGATCCACCCGAGCACTTCGAGAAGCGCATTCCCGAAGGCGACAACCGTGAGCGCCTGGTGTGCGGGCGCTGCGAATTCATCCACTACCAGAACCCCAAGATCGTGGCCGGCGCGATCTGCACCTGGAACGACGGCGGCAGCGACAAGATCCTGCTGGCCAAGCGGGCAATCGAGCCGCGCAAGGGATTCTGGACCCTGCCGGCGGGCTACATGGAACTCGGAGAGACCACCGAGCAGGCGGCCCAGCGCGAAGCCAGGGAAGAAGCCTGCGCCTCGATCGAGATCGATCGGTTGCTCGCGATGTATTCGGTCGCGCGCATCGGCCAGGTCCAGATCATGTACCTCGCGCGGCTGGTCAGCCCCGACGTGGCACCGGGCGTCGAGAGCGAAGAGGTCGGCCTGTTCGACTGGGCCGACATTCCCTGGGAGCAGCTCGCCTTCCCGACGGTCGTATGGGCGCTGGCGCACTACCACGACTCGCTCGGCAAGAAGGACTTCGCGACCTATTCCAACCCGGCGGGCGATCTCGCCCGCATGTGGCCACCGCGCAAGCCGGCCGGAGTCTGAACCTTCAGTCCTTGGCGGCGAAGGGATTCTCTTCGCCATCCCAGTGACGCCTGAGCAGCGGCACCTGCAGGAACGCGAAGACCAGGGTGAGCGGAAAGCTCAGCAGCATCTTGCTGGCGATCCAGGTGTCGGTCGAAAAGAACCGCCACATCACCTCGTTGACGCCCGCCAGCACGAAGAAAAACACGGCCCAGCGCACGGTCAGCTTCCACCAGCCCTCGTCGGTCAGGCTGAAGGCGGCGCCGAAGATCGGCTTGAGCAGCGGACGCTTGAGCAGCAGCAGCCCGCCGCCGAGGATCACGCCGAACAGGCAATTGACGATGGTCGGCTTCAGCTTGATGAAGGTTTCGTCCTGCAGCCAGATGGTGAGGCCGCCGAACACCAGCACGAAGAAGCCGCCGACCATCGGCATCACAGGCCACCGCCCTTCCAGCCAGCGATAGCAGGGCAGTGCGATCGCGGTCGCGACGATGAACACACTGGTGCCGACGAAGATGCCCCACTTGGAATTGGCAGCGAAGAACAGCAGCAGCGGCCCGAGCTCGAGCGCCGTGGCGTAGAGCTTGCGCATGCCCTTCTCGGGCTTGATGTCCTTGTCGGAATCCTGGCTCATGCCGGCAGCCCCATCAGGCCGCGCGCGAAGGCACGCGCCTCGAACGGCCGAAGATCGTCGATGCTCTCGCCGACGCCGATCGCCACGACCGGCAGCTTGAACTTCTCGGCCAACGCCACCAGCACGCCACCCTTGGCGCTGCCGTCGAGCTTGGTCAGCACAAGCGCGTCTACCGGAGACATGGTCCTGAAGGTCTCGACCTGGGCGTGCGCGTTCTGGCCGGTCGTGGCGTCGAGCACCAGCAGGCAGGAATGCGGTGCCGCGGGATCGAGCTTGCGCATCACGCGGACGATCTTGGCCAGTTCTTCCATCAGGTTGGTCTTGTTGTGCAGGCGACCGGCGGTGTCCACCAGCAGCACGTCGCATCCGTCGGCCCGCGCCCGTTCCAGGGCGTCGTACGCGAGGCCCGCCGCGTCGGCACCGGTGTCCTTGGCGACCACCGGCACGCCGGCCCGGTCGCCCCAGACCTTGAGCTGTTCGACGGCCGCGGCGCGGAACGTGTCGCCTGCCGCCAGCATGACCTTGCGCCCCTCGCCCTTCAGCAGATGGGCGAGCTTCGCGATGGTCGTGGTCTTTCCCGAGCCGTTGACGCCGACCACCAGCACGACATGCGGCTTGTGCGCGGCGTCGATCGCCAGCGGCACTGCGACCGGCTGCAGAATCTCGGCGATATCGTCGGCGAATGCCGCACGCACTTCCTCGTCGGTCACTTCCTTGCCGAAGCGTTCCTTGCCGAGCTTCTCGACCAGCCGCGCCGCCACGCCCACTCCGAGATCGGCCTGGATCAATGCGTCCTCGAGATCGTTCAGAGTCGCCTGATCGAGCTTCTTCTTGGTGAAGAGGCCGGTGATGCTCTCGGTGACCCGCTTGGTCGACTTCGCCAGGCCATCGCGCAGGCGCGACAGCCAGCCGCCCTTCTTTCCGGTTTCCGCGACGTCGCTCACAGCTCGCCCCGGTAGGCCAGCGAGACGCCGCCGGTCATCGTCACGTGACCGTCGGGCATCCATTCGACGGTGAGCGTGCCGTGCTGCACCACCACATCGACCTTGCGGCCGGTCAACCCGCGCCGCGATGCCGCCACGCCGGCCGCACAGGCGCCCGAGCCGCAGGCCAGGGTGAATCCCGTGCCACGCTCGTAGACCCGCAGGCGGAGCCTGTTCTCGCCGGTCACCTGCGCCAGCCCGACATTGACCCGCTCGGGAAAGAACGGATGGCGCTCCATCTCCTTCGCCAGCGGATCGAGCGCCGGATCGAGCGCGTCGGCAACGAAGAAGGTCGCGTGCGGGTTGCCCATGTTGGTGCCGACCGGATCCTGAAGCGCGCCGACGCCGACCGGCATGTGATTGGTGTCGCAGGCCTTGGCCACCGGGATTTCCCGCCAGTCCAGTCGGGCCGGCCCCATGTCGACGGCGATCACCGGAAGGCCGTTGCCGCCCACACCGACCTTCTGCGACTCGAGGAGGCCCGAGATCGTCTGCACCGTGACGTTGTCCGACCGGCGCTCGTCCATCACCAGCGACGCGACACAGCGCGTGGCGTTGCCGCAGGCGCCGGCCTCGCTGCCGTCGGGATTGTAGATACGCATGAAGACGTCGGCATCGCGTTCGCTCGGCTTTTCGAGCACGATCAACTGGTCGCAGCCGACGCCCAGCTGGCGATGGGCGATGGTCCGCACCCGCTCGGCCGGCAGATCGAGCTTGCCGGCGCGATCGTCGACAATGACGAAGTCGTTGCCCAGCCCATGCATCTTGAGAAAAGGGATTGGGGGCGAAAGGGGGCCGCTCATACTGCGCGCTATATGGCTGTTCGCCCGGGCCAGCGCAACGAGCGCATCCGCACACGACCGGCTTCGGGTCCGCTGATCTCGCGCACATCGAGCGCCTTCAGCTTCTTGGTGTAGATCGTCATGTGCAGGATGCCGAGCGGTTCGTAGGGCATGGCCGGTTCGACGAACAGCCCGCGTTCCTCGTCCCAGGCCGGTGTCGCATGATGGATCGGCCAGTTGCAGCGGCTGGGCAACGGCTCATGGCTGAAGCCGCGGTCGTAGACCATGACGTTGAGCGCGATCTGGTCGGTCATGTCGGCCGAGCGCTGCAGCGCCTCGTTCAGGATGTCGCCCCAGCCTCGCCAATGCGGCGCGTCGGCGGCCAGCGCGAAGACGCCGGCATTGATCAACGGGAAGCGGATCAGCCGCTCGGCGGTCGCCTTGTCGAAGCATGATTCGTAGGCCGCTCCGTTGACCGACGAGAACTCGGCCCAGGCATGCTTGTAGTGACGCATCGAGCGATGGATTTCCGGTGCTACAGCCAGCGCGCCGGTCCGCGCCGCGCGCAGGAACAGATCGATCGCGTCGCCCTGCTGTACCCAGCAATCGCCGTCGATCCAGAGATAGAGATCATGACCCGGAAAGTATCGCGGCAGGAACGGCCGCGCCGTCAGGGCCTTGTAGCCGTCCTTCAGTTTCTCGCGGCCGGGAAAGTCGAAGTCCCATTTCGGCACGACCAGCGTGGCGCCCTGCGCACGGCACCAGGCCTGCTGTTCCGCGGTCAGGCCGCAATCGAGCACGCCCAGCGCCAGCGCGCGGCCCTCGGGCACGCTGCGCAGCGAGCCGATGCAGTCGCGCATCAGGTCGAAATAGGCGGCGTCGCCGCCGGTGATTGCGATGGCCTTTTGCGTCACCTGCGAAAGATGCCACAGTCCCGGCCCCCGGAGGACTCATGGCCAAGCACGTCGACTACTACCTTTCCCTCAACTCGCCCTGGGCCTATCTGGCGTCCAGGCGCTTCGAGGCCATCGCCAGGAAGCACGGCGCCGATGTCACCATCTGGCCGGTCGATTTCGGCTCGGTGTTCGCCGTATCGGGCGGCCTGCCCCTGCCGAAGCGTTCCCCGCAGCGGCAGGCCTATCGCATGATGGAGTTGAAGCGCTGGCGCGAACATCTCGGCATCAAGCTGACCCTGGAGCCCAAATTCTTTCCGGCCAACGAATCGCTCGCGGCGAACTGCGTCGTCGCTCTGCGCGAACAGGGCCGCATGGCCGACGCGATCAAGCTGGCGCACGCCGTGTTGGCGGCCCTGTGGGCCGAGGAGAAAAACACCGGCGATCCGGCGACACTCAAGGAGATCATTGCCGGTTGCGGCCTGGATGCCGACGCGGTGATCAAGGCCGGCCAGGCCCCGGAGATGGCGGCCAAGCGCGAGGCCTACACCAGGCACGCCATCGAACAGAGCGTGTTCGGCGCGCCGTTCTTCGTGATCGACGGCGAAAGGTTCTGGGGCCAGGACCGGCTCGACTTCGTCGAGCGGAAGCTGGCGGGCTAGGGACCGAACCAGGCGGCTGCTGCCAGCGCGAAGCCGTTGTTCACGATGTGGGCGGCCACGGACGGCATCAACGAGTTGGTGCGCCGACGCAGCCAGCCGAAGACGAAGCCCAACGGCAGCACCAGCACGACGTGCTTCAATTCGATATGGGCGGCTGCAAAGGCCAACGAGCTCACGACGAAGGCGACCCGCGAGCCCCAGCGGCCCTCGAGCCAGCCATAGAGCAGGCCGCGAAACACCAGCTCCTCGACCACCGGCGCCAGTCCCGCCAGCAGGAGCAGGCTCAGCCCGAATTGCCGGGGATCGCTCGCGATCTCCATGGCCTGTTTGACGCCGTCGGGCTCGATGCCGAACTGGCTGACGGCCGCCGAGACCGCCACGGTGGCGATCGAGCCCACGATCGCATACCGCCAGGGGGCTGACCGCAGTCCCAATGCCGGAATGGCCCCGCGCCCCAGCGGCGATACCGCCAGCGCGACGGCCAGGAGGCCGGAGCCGAAGAAGGTGGCCAGGATCGCCAGCATGCCAGGCTCGGGCAACAACCGCGCCCCGACCATGGCCAGCGGCACCACGAAACCAGCAAACAGCAGGATCGACCAGCCCGGGATTGGTCGAAATCCGTGTTGATTCAATGGGTTATGGTCAGCCACCACGCGCTTTTTGACTCCTCCTGCGGCAGGCCTTATACCCCGGCCGCTCAATCGGTCGTGCCGATTTCAATGGTTCCCCCGCCCTTGGTTGCCTGAGAGGGGGAGCTCCGCTGATCCGCGAAGGTTCGCGCATCGGCGCGATTGTCGTTTGGGCGAACGGAGTGATTGAAGCGGCATGTTCGAGGGTCTGAGCAAACGTCTGGGCGATGTCTTCGACCGGCTGCGCGGGCGCGGTGCGCTGAGCGAAGCCGACGTCGATGCCGCCCTGCGTGAAGTGCGCACGGCCCTGCTCGAGGCCGACGTGGCGCTGCCGGTGGTCCGCCAGTTCGTCGACGAGGTGCGGCCCAAGGCGATCGGCGCCGACGTCATCCGCTCGGTCACGCCGGGCCAGATGGTGATCAAGATCGTCAACGATCACCTCGTCGAGATGCTGGGCGGCACCGTCGCCGATCTCGATCTCAACGCCATCCCGCCGGTCGTGATCCTGATGGTCGGCTTGCAGGGTTCGGGCAAGACGACCTCTTCCGCCAAGATCGCCTACCGTCTCAGCCAGGGCCCGCAGGGCATGGCTGCCGAAATGTTCGGCGGCAGCGGCACCTTCGCGACCAAGCGCAAGGTCATGATGGCCTCGCTCGACACGCGCCGCCCCGCCGCGCAGCAGCAGCTGAAGGTGCTTGGCGAACAGACCGGCGTGCCGACCCTGCCGATCGTGCCGCTCGAGATGCCGCTCGCCATCACCCGGCGGGCCATGGAGACGGCGCGGCGCGAAGGCTTCGACGTCCTGATCCTCGACACCGCCGGCCGTCTTGCGATCGACGAGGAGCTGATGACGGAGGTCAAGCAGATCTCCGATCTCGCCCAGCCGAAGGAGACGCTGCTGGTCGCCGACGCGATGACCGGCCAGGACGCGGTCAATGTCGCCAAGGCGTTCAACGAGCGCCTGGCCGTCACCGGCATCGTGCTCACCCGCGTCGACGGTGATGCCCGCGGCGGCGCCGCGCTCTCGATGCGCGCGGTCACCGGTCGCCCGGTCAAGTTGATCGGCGTCGGTGAAAAGTTCGACGCGCTCGAGCCGTTTCATCCCGACCGCATCGCCAGCCGCATCCTCGGCATGGGCGACATCGTTTCGTTGGTCGAGCGCGCTGCCGAGACGATCGAGAAAGAGGATGCCGAGAAGCTCGCCGCCAAGGTGCGCAAGGGTCAGTTCGATATGGACGACCTGCTGAGCCAGCTGCGGCAATTGCGCAAGATGGGCGGCATGCAGGGACTGCTCGGCATGCTGCCGGGTGCGCTGCAGGCCAAGGCCGCGATGTCGAAGGCCAAGATCGACGAGAAGCAACTCAAGCGCCAGGAGGCGGTCATCCTCTCGATGACCCCCAAGGAACGGCGCAATCCCGACCTCATCCACGCCTCGCGCAAGAAGCGCATCGCCGCCGGCTCGGGCGTAGCCGTGCAGGACGTCAACAAGCTGCTCAAGCAGCATGCCGACATGCTCAAGATGATGAAGCGAGTGAACAAGCTCGGAGAGAAAGGATTCATGCGCAGCCTCGGGGGCATGACGCCCCCGCCCGGCTTCCCGCGCTGAAATTGTCGAAGGAGAAAGAATGCTAGCGATCCGTATGACCCGTCACGGCACCAAGAAGCGGCCGTTCTTCCACATCGTGGTGGCCGATTCGCGCTCCCCGCGCGATGGCCGCTTCATCGAGAAGCTCGGCACCTACAATCCGCTGCTGCCGCGCGAGCACGAGCAGCGCGTCACGCTCGACAAGGAGCGCATCGCGCACTGGCTCAAGGTCGGCGCCCAGCCTTCGGATCGCGTCGCGCGATTCCTGGCGCAGGTCGAGATGATGAAGCCGCGCGAGCGCCGCGAGCAGACCAAGAAGAGCGCGCCGCGCGCCAAGGCGCAGGAGCGCATGAAGGCAGCGGCCGGCGGTGATGCCGCTGCCGCTCCGGCGACCGAAGGCGAGGCCAAGGAGGCGGCGGCCACTTGATGTCGTCGGACCGCGTCCTGCTCGGCGTCGTTGCGGCGCCGCATGGTGTACGCGGTCTGGTACGCATCAAGAGCTACACCGAGGACCCGATGGCAGTGGCGGCGTACGGCCTGCTGTCGGACGAATCGGGAAAGAAGAAGTACCGGGTCGAGGCTCTTAGCGCCGCACGCGGCGCGGTCCTGGCCCGGATCGAGGGCGTAGCCGATCGCACGGCGGCAGAGGCATTGCGCGGATTGCGACTCTATGTGGAGCGCAGCGCCTTGCCGGAGACGGGCGAGCGGGAGTGGTACGAGGCGGACCTGGTCGGTCTGTCGGCGATCGGCAAGGACGGCAGGGATTGGGGGAAGGTCGTCGCCTTCCACGATTTCGGCGCCGGGCCGGTAGTGGAAGTGTCCGGCGGTCGGACCGGGGGGCTCATGCTGCCCTTCACCGACGAGGCGGTGCCCGAGATCGACGTCGAGGGCGGCAAGATCGTGATCGATCCACCGGCGGGCCTGCTCGCCGGCGGACAGGCGGAAGAGAAGGAGGCGTAAGGCAACGTGTGGCGCGCAACGGCGCTGACGATCTTCCCGGAGATGTTTCCGGGCCCGCTCGGCCACAGCCTGGCGGGCAAGGCCCTGAAGGAAGGCGTCTGGTCGCTGGAGGCGGTCGACATCAGGCGGTTCGCGACGGACCGTCATGGCACGGTGGACGACGCACCGTTCGGCGGCGGCGCCGGAATGGTGATGAAGCCCGACGTGCTGTCGGCGGCCATAGGATCGGCGTCACAGCCGCACGTGCCGAGGTTGTTGATGTCCCCGCGCGGAGCGCCGTTCAGTCAGGCGCGGGCGCGGGAGCTGGCAAAGGGACCGGGCGTGCTGCTGGTGTGCGGACGGTTCGAGGGTGTCGATGAAAGGGTCATCGAGGCCCACGCGCTGGAGGAGGTTTCGGTCGGCGATTTCGTGCTCTCGGGCGGCGAGATCGCGGCCATGGCGGTGATGGATGGATGCGTGCGGTTGCTGCCCGGCGTGATGGGCGCGGCCCACTCGGGAGACGAGGAGAGTTTCGAGGACGGATTGTTGGAGTACCCGCACTACACGCGGCCCGCGACCTGGGCCGGCCCGGATGGGATCGAACGGCGCGTGCCGGAAATCCTGGTCTCGGGCCACCACGGCAAGGTCGCCGAGTGGCGCATGAAGCAGCGGGAAGAGATCACGCGGAGCCGTCGCCCCGATCTGTGGCAACGGCGGCGCTCCGCGAAGACGAACGAAGAGAAGTGACGAAAGGAAGAGAGCGATGAACATTCTCGACACGCTGGCGAAAGCCCAGATGGACAAGGTGACGGCCGAACGGCCGGTGCCGCGCTTCGAGCCGGGCGACACCCTCAAGGTGCACGTCAAGGTGCAGGAAGGTAACCGCGAGCGCATTCAGGTCTATGAAGGCCTCTGCATCGCGCGGAAGAACGATGGCGTGAACTCCTCGTTCACCGTGCGCAAGATCAGCTTCGGCGAGGGCGTCGAGCGCGTGTTCCCGCTCTACAGCCCGGGCATCTGGGAAATCGAGGTCGTCCGCAAGGGCACCGTGCGCCGCGCCAAGCTCTATTACCTGCGCGACCTGCGCGGCAAGGCGAGCCGCATCGCCGAGGACATCGAGGCCCAGCGCGAGCTGATCGCCGAGCAGGCCGAGGAGGCCGCCAAGCGTCCGAGGCGCGAGAAGATCAAGAAGGAGAAGCCCAAGGTCGAGAAGGCCACGCGCGCCGCCAAGGGCGGCGGAAAGGGCTGATCCGGCCATGGCGTTCCGCAAGAAATCGGCGGTTCCGCCGCCGCCTCCCGCGCCTCCGCGCACCCTGTTCGAGAAGATCTGGGACAGCCATGTCGTCAGCCGGCAGGACGACGGCACCTGTGTGATCTATATCGATCGTCACCTCGTCCACGAGGTGACGAGCCCGCAGGCCTTCGAGGGCCTGCGTATGGCCAACCGGCCCGTTCGCCGGCCCGACGCCACCGTCGCCGTCGCCGACCACAACACGCCGACCACCGCCGGCCCGATGGACGAGGAATCGCGCATCCAGGTCGAGACTCTCGAGAAGAATGTCGCCGACTTCCACGTGCCCTACTTCGGCATGGACGATGCCCGCCGGGGCATCGTGCACGTGATCGGCCCGGAGCAGGGCCTGACCCTGCCCGGCATGACGATCGTATGCGGCGACAGCCACACCTCGACGCACGGCGCCATGGGTGCGCTGGCCTTCGGGATCGGCACCTCGGAAGTCGAGCACGTGCTCGCGACCCAGACGCTGATCCAGAAGCCGGCCAAGAACATGCGCGTCTCGGTCGAGGGTAGCCTGCCGCTCGGCGTCACGGCCAAGGACGTGATCCTCGCGATCATCGCCAAGCTCGGCACCGCGGGTGGCACCGGCTACGTGATCGAGTATGCCGGCCGCGCGATCCGCGAACTGTCGATGGAAGGCCGGATGACGGTCTGCAACATGTCGATCGAAGCCGGTGCGCGCGCCGGCCTGATCGCGCCCGACGAGACGACCTTCAAGTATCTTGAAGGCCGCCCCTACTCGCCGAAGGGCGGCGCGTGGGATCTCGCACTCGGCCAGTGGCGCCGCCTGCCGACCGACAAGGGCGCCACCTTCGACGCCCAGCTCGACCTGCTTGGCTCGGACATCCCGCCGATGGTGACCTGGGGCACCAGCCCGCAGGATGCCCTGCCGATCACCGACGTGATTCCCGATCCGGCCAACGCGCCGGACGAGAACCGCCGCGAGGCGTGGACGCGCTCGCTCGCCTACATGGGTCTGACTCCGGGCACCAAGCTCGTCGACGTGCCGATCGACCGCGTCTTCATCGGCTCGTGCACCAACGGCCGCATCGAGGACCTGCGCGCCGCTGCCGAGATTGCGCGTGGCCGCAAGGTGGCGTCGAACGTGTCGGCGATGGTCGTGCCGGGTTCAGGCCTCGTGAAGGCAGAGGCCGAGAAGGAAGGTCTGGACAAGATCTTCATCGAGGCTGGCTTCGAGTGGCGCATCCAGGGTTGCTCGATGTGCCTTGCCATGAACGCCGACCGGCTCGAGCCCGGCCAGCGCTGCGCTTCGACGTCGAATCGCAACTTCGAAGGCCGCCAGGGCCGCGGCGGACGTACCCACCTCGTGAGCCCGGCGATGGCCGCCGCCGCTGCGATCAAGGGCACGCTCGCGGATGTGCGCGACTATCAATAGCCGGCTCTGAAGAACCGATGCTAACCTCATCGGGCGGTGCAGCGATGCACCGCCCGAGTTGTTTCGGGCCGATTTCTTCGGGGAGAGAGAAGTCGACATGACCAACGCGCCGCCGCCCCCGGCCTGGCCGGGTCCAACTGGAGCCGGGCAATCGTCCAAGATCTACCGCTACGGCGGATTCTGGATCCGCGTGGTCGCCGCCTTGATCGACGGCATCGTACTGTCGATCGCCTTCGGCGTGATCGGGGCGGTGAGCGGTCTCGATTTCTTCTCGAGCGATCCAGAATATTTCGACTCTCGGGCAGTGGCTCTGCAGGTCGTCATCAATTGGCTGTACGAGGCGCTGCTGACGAGTTCCGAACGGGGCGCCACCCTGGGCAAGATGGCGGTCGGCCTGCGGGTCGTCACCGAGCAGGGCGAGCGTATCTCTTTCCTGCGCGCCACCGGGCGTTACTTCGCCAAGTACGTTTCCGCCCTCATCCTGGGCATCGGATTCCTGATGGTTGCCTTCACCGACCGCAAGCGCGGTCTGCACGACATGATCGCCGGCACGCTGGTGATCAAGACCGACTGAGGAGAGCGACATGAGCAACATTCCGAATTCGGGCTCGGGCGCGCCGCCGCCACCGGTGTGGGACGCGCAGCCGAGCCAACCCTCACAGGTACGCTACGGCGGATTCTGGATTCGC
>CAWUOG010000008.1:0-25270 GCA_963923875.1 uncultured Alphaproteobacteria bacterium | reverse complement strand
GGATATGGGAGGGCCAAGCAGTTCGGCTTCGCCGTCAGCACGGTCAATGCGCATGAGACACCCGCAATGGGGACGCCCCGATCATGTCGCCATTATCGAGGTGGCACAGGGCGCGTCCACTCATTTTTGACGCTCGGATTTGCCGTCTAGGGGCACGCCGTACAACTCGAGGCGATGGCCGACGAGTCGGTAGCCCGCCCGCTCGGCGATGCGCCGCTGAAGTTCCTCGATCTCATCGTTGTGAAATTCCACGACCTTGCCGCTCTGGATGTCGATCAGGTGATCGTGGTGCTCGTCGGGGGTTTCTTCATAGCGCGCGCGACCGTCTCCGAAATCGTGCTTGGCCAGGATCCCCGCCTCCTCGAACAGCCGTACCGTGCGATAGACGGTGGCGATCGAGATATTGGGATCGACGGCGGTGGCGCGCCTGTGCAGCGCCTCGACATCGGGATGGTCCGACGAATCCGACAGCACGCGCGCGATGACGCGGCGCTGGTCGGTCATCTTCAGACCCTTGTCGGTGCACAGAAGTTCGAGTTTGGACTTGCGATCAGGCATGCCATCGCACCCTACACCGGCCCGCGGTCGGGGTATAGTTGGCGGGATGGCAGCCACCATTCCCGACCAGAGCATCGACATCACCGGCGAGGTGTGCCCGATGACCTTCGTGCGCACCAAGCTGCGGCTCGAGCGCATGCGCCCCGGCGAAATCCTGAGCGTGCGTCTGCGCGGCGATGAGCCTCTGCGCAATGTCCCCAAGGCGGCGCGGGATGAGGGCCACATGATTTTGGGGATAGTACCCGAGGGTAGTGACCATATCGTGACTATCCGCCGGGCCTGACTTCGGAAGCGAGAACGAATCGCATCACTAGCGCATCAGCCCGCGCATTGTCCTTGCGCCGATAGTAGGCAGGGCGACGGCCTACTGTGGAAAAGCCGGTCGAATCGTAGAGCGCGCGCGCGGCCGGATTGTCCTCGCCCACTTCGAGCAGCAGCACGCCGGCTCCCGCCTCCCGAGCACCGGCAATGGCGGCCTCGAGCAAAGCGCGCCCCGCACCACGGCGGCGCGCGGCCGGATGCACGGCGATGGTGAGCAGCTCGGCTTCGTCCAGGGTCACACGCCACAGCGCGAAGCCCATCGCGCCACCGTCGCCGTAGAGCAAAGCGCCGCGCGCACCGTGCGACGCCAGCAGCTCGGCGAATTCCTGCCGAGTCCAGGAGCGCTCGCCGAACGGCTCGAAGGCCAGACCGTGCAGTTCGGCCGCCACATCGAGGTCGAGCGCGCCCAGCGCACGAAGAGCCGCGCGCGACATCTAGCCCACCGTACGGCGCGTGCCGTCGGGCGAGGTGACGTTGACGCCGCGCAGGTAGAGCGGGCGCGGCAACCCCTCGCGGCGATTGCGCTCGCGCCATTCGGACGGATCCACCGCCGAAGCCAGGCGCGCCAGCGCCCGCGGATCGATCGGACCCTGCTCGGCGTCGGTGCCGGGCAACGTCGCCGCGAGCCGCTCGGCGTCGGGACCGACGACCGTTGCCGGCCGACCGGAGAGCCGCTCGGCAAGCTGCGCCGTCGAGGCGATGAAGGGACGGCGATCGCCCTGGTCCAGTGCGCAGAACCAGTCTCCAAGACGGCTGTCGATCGCCGCCACGACAAATCGGCCGGGCGACTTGGATCGGGCCTGCGCCAGCAGCACATCGGTCGTGGCGATGCCTGAGAGCGGCAGGTCGAGCGCGACCGCGAGCCCACGCGCCGCCGCAAGCCCCACCCGCACGCCCGTGAAGCTGCCGGGCCCGATCGTGACGGCGATCAGCCCGATCTCGCGGCGCCCCACTCGGGCCACGCCGAGCGCCTCTCCGATAGCGGGCAGCAGGCGGGCAGCCTGGTCGCGGCCCTCCTCACGCAGGCAGGCGAGGCAATCGCCGTCGCGCAGCACCGCCACGCCGAGCCCCGTCACCGCACAGTCGAGCGCCAGTACCGGGCTCATCCGGTGTCTCTCGGCTGGCGTTCGAAGATGCAGCTGGGCATTGTGCCGGGATGAAGCTCGATCTGGTTGCGATTGCGCCGCCCGACTTCGATGTCGACGTGACGCTGGCCTATGCGACGGATGCCAATCTAACGGGCCGTCCGGTGTATCGGAACGCCGAATGCTGGCTGCATCGCGAGGCTGCGGAGAGGCTGCGGGTGGCGATCGCCCTGGCGCGGCCGCTGGGCTACCGGCTCCGGATCTTCGACGCGCTGCGGCCGGTCGAGGCGCAATGGGCGCTGTGGAACGTGCGGCCCGATCCGGAATTCCTCGCGGACCCGCGGCGCGGCTCGCCGCATTCGCGCGGCGCGGCGATCGATCTCACGTTGATCGATGCCCAGGGCCGCGAGCTCGACATGGGCACCGCCTTCGACGCCTTCACGCCGCTCTCGCATCATGGCCGCACCGACGTTTCGCCGGAGGCACAGCGCAACCGCCTGCTGCTGATGGGGCTCATGACGTCGGCCGGCTGGGACTTCTATCGCAACGAGTGGTGGCACTATCAGCTGTTCGACGCGCGGCGCCTGCCGCTGATCAGCGACAAGGACCTGCCTCGCCCGATGATGTGACCGAATACTAGAAGCCCGAGAGCCGGGCCCTGTCGAAGTCCGCCAGGCTATTCTCGCGCATGATCAGGCGCACGAAGCGGACATACTCGCCGCCCATCTCCGAATAACGCAGCAACTGCCCGACCAGCTGATAGCCGTCGGGCGACTCGCCGCGATTGCGCATCGCCGCGCGCTCGTTGCGGAAGGCGGCATAGGCTGGATGGGTGTTGAGATTGATGACGTAGGCTTCGGCCGCCTCGCCGACATTGGAGAAGGGCTGCGGCATGCCGCTGCCCGGGCGCCACGGCACGGCGACAGAATGGCGGCCGACCGACTGGATCTGGCCGAACAGCGAATTGCCGACGCGCGCTGCCACCGAGGTCCCCCAGCCGGACTCTACTCCGCCCTGGGCGATCGCCATCGACGGCGGGACGATGTCGACGCGCTTCAGAAGCTCATCGATCTTGTCGGCGGTGGTGTCGTAGCGGTCGGCGAGGTCGTTCAGCCAGCGGGTCGCCAGAGGCGTCAGCGGCACGCCGGCATTCAGGCGATCGCGAATCGACAGAAGCTGCTCGCGCTCGGCCAACACGCGCTGGTTAACCTCGAGCACCACCGGCAGCAGGGCGCCGATGAAGAGAGCCTTGCGCTCGTTGCCGTCCTTCGTGTTGAGGTCTTCCGGTACCCGCTCGACCTTGATCGCCGGAACGGCGACGCCCTGGCGAACTTCGGTCAATGAGAAGGACGCCTCGCGCAGGAAGCCCGCGAGCTCGTCGGCGGTGCGCGGGTTGATCGGCTTGAACTGAACCTGGCGACGAACGGCGTTACCCGGGGCGGCGAAGCGGCCGTGACCGCCACCGCTGAAGTCGCGGGCGGCGTGGCTGTTCTGCTCTTCCGGCGAGAGCAGATCGCGCTGCACGAAAATCAGCGCCGCGGTATCGGCATGCATCGGCGGCACCGGCGGCTGCGTCTCTTCGCCGGGCGTGTAGCCTTGCGTGTTGAATGACAGGAACGTGGTGGCGTCGACCGGCGATACCGGCTGATGAATCGCCACGCCGGCCGTCAGGACGGCAACCCAGACGGCAGGAAACACGTAGAACTTCCCGCGGTCTATCGCGGGCCAAATCGGTAAAGGCATTACTTGCTCTTCGGTCGATCGAACAAATGGCCCGCCGTCCGTGGCCCATTCCTCTTTGCGAGGTCGGGGCCGCGATGCGCCGAACCGGCTCTGTACGCTTGAGCGGCAGGTGGCCTACAGGGCCGCCTGCACCTCCACCACTTCAGGCACGTAGTGCTTCAGAAGATTCTCGATGCCCATCTTCAGCGTGGCAGTCGAGCTCGGGCAGCCCGAGCAGGAACCCTGCATGTGCAGATAGACCACGCCGTCGCGGAAATCCTGGAACACGATATCGCCGCCGTCCTGCGCCACGGCCGGACGAACGCGCGTCTCGAGCAGTTCCTTGATCTGGGCGACCACCTCGTCGTCGTCGGCAGCAGCATCGCCGGCCGATGCAGCCGCCTCCGTCACCACCGGCTCGCCCGAGGTGTAGTGCTCCATGATACCGCCCAGGATCGAGGGCTTCAGGATCTGCCAATCCTTGTCGGCCGCCTTGGTGACGGTGACGAAATCCGTGCCGAAGAAGACGCGCTCGACGCCTTCCACAGCGAACAGCCTCTTGGCGAGAGGCGAGGTGCCAGCGGTATCGGCGCTGGCGAAATCCAACGTGCCCTTGTCCATCACCACCCGGCCCGGGAGGAACTTCAGCGTCGATGGATTGGGCGTCTGCTCGGTCTGGATAAACAAACCATATCTCCTTACTCGGACATTTGGGGTTCTTGCGAACCGTCGTGCCGCTCAGGGTTGGGGACGGGACGTCGCCGCCCCCTCTAGTTGCCCTCGGACGTAAGAACCCTGGCCGAAGCGATCAAGTCGATTCTCGACCCCTTCTGCATGAATATTATGGAAAAATGAATTATAAGAATTGTATCCTAGGCGATTACCCGAACTTCCCGAGCGGTGCGCAAATCCGCTCTGCGTGGCGCAAACTGAACTTGCGGGGTCCATGCGTGGAAAAAGTCGCGAAATCTATTCGCATCAATCATGAAATAGCATCGATTTCGGCCTCGCTCAGAACGCCCGGGACGATGGTCAGCGGGATGCGCAGCAATCCGGCCGACTTGCCGGTGAACGCGCTGACCAGCGGTCCAGGTCCCTCGCCGCTCTTGGAGCTGCCGAGCACCAGGACCGAGATCGAGCGATCCTCCGCAATCAGTTTCAGCAGCTCGTCGCGGCTCTTGCCTTCGCGGATATGGACGATCGGCGGCTGGCCGGTCATCGACTGGGCCATTTCGGCGTATCGGGCCACCGCCTCCTCGGCCTGCTGGCGGGCCTCCTGGCGCATCAGGTCGACCACCGCCCCCCATTGCTGGCCCTCGGGCGGGTCCATCACGTAGAGCATGGCGACCCGGCCACCGGTGCGCTTGGCGCGGCGGCAGGCGTAGCGCAGCGCGTTGGCCAGCTCGGGGCTTTCGTCGACCACCACGAGGAAGACGCGGGCCGCAGGGCGGCTGGTTGGCTCCGACATGTCGGGTTCCTTCCCCGTCTAGAGACGTCTCATCACGGCACCGCCCAGCCAGCCGGCCAGCAGAGCCAGAATAATTGCGCCCGCGCCGTAGAGCGGCCCGTCGTGCGCCGCCCACCCGGCCAATTGCGCACTGAAGCCGACCTTGCCCACCGGCAACGGCCGCGACACGGCGGCGACGATCTTGCCCTGGCGCAGCAGGTAGGCGCGGACCTCGTAGGTCCCTTCCGGCAGGCGCGAGGGAAACGGCAGTTCGACCCGGAACAGCCGGCCGGCCTGGACCGTCACCTGGCCGATCGCGGCCGGATAGAGCCCTTCGCGCCGCTTGACCTCGACCAGCCCGCTACGGAACCGCACCAGGTCGGCCGCGGCGCGCGGCCCTACCGACCGCACGGTCGACATGCGGTCCTCCAGCGACAGGATCTCGCCGCCCGCCCCCCTGGCCAACAGCCTCTGAAGCGGCTGGCTGGCGGCAATATAATAATAGGCGGGGACGTCATCGAAGGCTTGGCGGCCGGTATTGAGCCACAGGCCGAGGAAGCGCTCCTTGCGCATCACCGTCTCGCGCGCCGCCGGGCCCTGGACCACGACCACGACCTCGCCCGGCGGATCGAACATTCCGAACAAAAGCAGGGTCTCGCCCTGGAACGCCGAGGTAATCGAGACGCGCGCCTGGCTGAGATCGACGATCAGGTCCGGCGTCGCGGGCGCCACCGGCACCGAGGGTGGCAGGTCGCGGGCATCGACCGGAGGCAGGCTGCCGGGCGGCGGCTCGGCGCGCTGGGCGAGCGCACTGCCGCAGGCCAGCAGCGTCGCGAGCGCCAGGGCCAGGGCCGGCAGCCGGGCCGTCACGGCTGCGCCTCGCGAAGACCGATCGAGTAGGGCGAGGCCGGGGTACGCAGCAATTCGGTCAGCAGTTCGGCTGCCACGGCCAGGATCAGCACCGCCATCAGTCCGCGCAGCACCACGCCCGGCAGCTTGGCCGCGATACGTGCACCGATCGGCGCGCCGACCACGCCGCCCAGGATCAGCAGCAGCGCCAGCACCACGTCGACCGTTCCGTTGGTCGTCGCCTGCAGGAAGGTGACATTGGCGGCGACGAACAGGATCTGGAAATTCGAGGTGCCGATCACGACCGTGGTCGGCATGCCGAGCAGGTAGATCATCGCCGGCACCAGCACGAAGCCGCCGCCGACACCCAGGATCGCCGACAGCACGCCGATCACGAACCCCAGCCCGATCGGCAGGAAGGCGCTGATGTAGAGCTTCGACTTGTAGAAGCGCATCTTCCACGGCAGGCGGTGCACGAGATAGTGGGTGTGCAGCTTGCCGCGCGGCGCGGTCGGATTGCGCCGGCGCTTCAGCCAGGTGCCGAGGCTCTCGTACATCATCAGGCCGCCGATCGCCGACAGCATCACGACGTAAAGAACGGCGATCACGAAATCGATCTGGCCGATGCGCTTCAGGTAGGTGAACAGCGTCACGCCGGCCGACGACCCGACCATGCCGCCCAGCAACAGGATCAGGCCCATCCGCAAGTCGACGTTGCCGCGCCGCCATTGCACCTGCAGCGAGGAGATCGAATTGGCCACGACCTGGTTCGCCTGGCTGGCCACCGCGACGGCGGGCGGTATGCCGACGAAAATCAGCAGCGGGGTGGCGAGAAAGCCGCCACCGACGCCGAACATGCCGGCGAGCAGGCCGGCCGCCCCGCCCAGCGCCAGCAGGACGAACACGTTCATCGACTGCTCGGCGATGGGTAGATAAATCTCCACCGGCCGGGCCCTACTTCAGCAGAATCGCGCTGATCTCGCGCAACTGGGTGCGCGCGCGCAGCAGGTAGAAGCCCTGCGCGGCGAGGTGGTTGGGAATCAGCAGAGCGTCGGGATAGCCGTTCCACACGATCCACGGCTCGAGCTGGGCGGCGATGCGGAAGGTCTCGACCATGCCATTCCAGGCGTTGGTGAGGCCCTTCTCCTTGATCACCGAATCGAAGTCGCGGCCGAGCTCGCGCAGCAGAAGGTAGTTGGCGTAGAGCCGGCCCTTGTTGAAATAGAAGATGTCGTCGCAATGGAAGTCGAACAGGTTGCCGGCCTGCTCGATGATCTGCTGATCGATCACCGCGGAGTCGGCGCCCTCGTCGTTGGCGATCCGGTCGACCAGCGCCTGGAGATTGTCGGCCCGGCGCTCGAACACCGCCTGGCCGGCCGCCAGCCGCTTGTTGTACGAGACGAGCTTGTCGCGTCCGGCGCGATATTTCTGCGCCGAGGTGGCCGACGGCATCAGCGAGACGCTGGGCTGCCAAATCCAGATGTTGGGCTGTTCGTTCAGGAAGCCGCGCGCCTGTTCGAGGTCGCGGTCGGTCTGGCTGGAGCCGCGGGTGCGTCCGAGCTGGTCCATGAGCTCGGTCGAGAACCGCCCCAGGGCGGCGATAACGCCGCGCTGGAAATTCGGCATGTTGTCGAGGATGCCGGCCGGCATGAAGAAGGGCTGCATTGGCGTCCAGCTGTGGACGTCGACCTCGCGGGTCACGAGATCGGCCGCCACCGCGACCGCCCGGCTTTCGCCCGGCGCCACGCTCCGCGGCGCGAACTGCGGATCGTCGTCGATGTTTTCGACGATCATGGCGCCCACCGGGTAGTAGAGCACCAGCAGCACGACGGCGATCCGCCAGCTCCACGTCCAGAGCGTGCCGGCCCGGCTGCGCACCGCCGGCGCCGCGCCGCCGGCCCGTCCCGCGGGCAGCCTGAACCGCAGGCGCCGCCACCAGGACGGCCGCTCGGCCTTGGCCATGCCCTCGTCGGGATCGAACGTCATGGCTCACCTTAACACACCGCTTTCACTGTTCGAGACGCAAGCGGACGCGCCGTTCTCACAGCGCAACGATTTGCACTAGAGTGCGGGCATGGCACTCGATCCCGAATCACAGAATCTTCTCAATCTCATGGCAGCGGCCAACCGGCCTGCCTGGATCTCGCTGACGCCGGAGCAGGCGCGCGAGCAGTACTTGGCGACCCGCGCCGGCGCGCAAGGCAAGCGGCCGGACGGGGTCACCGTCAGCGATCGCACGATCGCCGGCCCGGCGGGGCAGATCCCCGTCCGCCTCTATCGCCCGGCCGGCGCGCCGGTCGATGCCAAGCTGCCCGGGCTGGTATTCGCCCATGGCGGCGGCTGGGTGTTCGGCAATCTCGACAGCCACGATGTGCTGTGCGCGCAGCTCGCTCTCGAAGCCGGCATCGCCGTCTTCGCCATCGACTACCGCCTCGCGCCCGAGGCGCGCTTCCCGGGAGCCTTCGACGACGTGATCGCGGGCCTGCAATGGGTCGGCGAGAACGGCGCCTCGGTCGGCATCGACACCACACGCCTGGCGATCGGCGGCGACAGCGCCGGCGGCAATCTTGCGGCGGTGGCAGCCCTGTGGGCGCGCGACCACAATGGTCCGAAGCTTCGGCTGCAGGTCCTGGCCTACCCCGTGACCGACGGCGTAGCGCGCACCGAATCCTACCGGAAGTTCCAGGACGGCTACGGCCTGAACGCCCCGACCATGGAATGGTTCTTCGACCACTACGCGCCCTCGAGGCAGGAACGCGGCGACTGGCGCCTGTCGCCGCTGCGCGCCAAGTCGCTGGCCGGCCTGCCGCCGGCCCTGGTAGTCACCGCCGGTTACGACGTGCTGCGCGACGAAGGCCGCGCCTATGCCTGGCGACTGCAGCAGGAAGGCACGCTCACCGACCTGGTCGAGTTCGGCGGCATGCTGCACGGCTTTCTCTCCAGCCCGATGCTGCTACACGGCGCCCGCCGCGGCGCCAGCGTGATCGCCGGTGCGCTGCGCGAGGCGCTGATCCAGCGGGCGAAGTAGAGCAGCCGGCTTGACCAGCAGCGCAGTCGTTCCGGTCGGCGGCCGTGCCGTCGCGCTGTCGGGCGCGGTGATCGGACTGGGGCTGCTGGGCGACACGCTGATCTACGCCGTGCTGCCGCTCTATCACGAGGAGTTCGGCCTCAGCCTCGCGATGGTGGGCGTGCTGCTGTCGCTCAACCGCTGGGTGAGACTGCTCGCCAACTCGGCGATGGCGCATCTCGGCGAGCGGGTCGGCCCGCGCACGCTGATGGTCAGCGCCGCCGTCGGCGCGGCGGTGTCGACGACCTGCTATGGGCTGGATGGCGGCGATGCGCTGCAGATCGCAGCCCGCATGCTTTGGGGCTTTTCTTTCGCCGCTCTCAATCTCGGATCGCTCGCCTATGCCGTGGCCGACCGCGCCAATGCCGGCAAGCGGGTCGGCACGAGCCGCGGCATCATCGGCGTCACCCAGGCGACCTGCTTCATCGCCGGCGGGTTCCTGGTGCTGTCGGTCGGCCCGCGCAACGTGTTCCTCATCCTCGGCGCGCTCACCGTGCTGGGGCTGGTGGCGGCGCTCATGTTGCCGCACCTGCCGTCGGAGCCCTCGCGCCAGCGCGGCTTCCGGCTGCCCAAGCCGCAGCGGCTCGAGGTCTGGGGCTTCCTGCTGGGCTTCAGCGGGGACGGCGTGTTCCTGCTCACTCTCGCGTTCCTGCTGCGCGACTCGGTCGGGTCGTTGTCGCCGATCATCGCCACGACGCTCGTGCTGTCGCTGCGTTGCTTCGTCGAGGCAAGTGGCGGACCGATCGGTGGCTGGATGAGCGACCGCTTCGGCGCGCGCCGTGTCGCGTCCCTGATCGGCACCGTGCTGGTGCTGGGGTACGTGCTGATCGCCTGCCATGTCGACCTGGTGGGCAGCATCGTGATCGTGTTGACCCGCGGCCTCTACAACACGCTGATCCCGGTCATGGTCATGGAGCGGGTGAGCGGCGGCTACCTCTCGAGCCAGGCGAGCTATTCGACCTGGCGCGATTTCGGCGCCGCGGTCGGTCCGCTGACCGCGCCGTGGCTGTTCCTGACCTTCACCCAGAGCTACCTGTTCGCCGCCCTGGCCGTGATCATGGCGCTGGGTGTCTTCTTCTGTTTGGCGCGCCGTGCCTGAGTCTCGGCGTCTCGATTCTCGCTTTTTTATCGCCCGGCGATAAACGTTCGAGCCCGTCAAATCAGGCTTTTGGCGCATTTTATCGATATCTGCGGGACACCCTCTATTTGCTTGCAGATTGCTTTATATTTGCATATTATTTCCATATGGAAATACACGCCGCAAATTACTGGACGGCGGCCCAGCAGTTGTTCGACGCACAGGCGCGTCTGGAAGAGCGCTTCGCCAACGCCCTGGGCTCGATCCATGGGCTGTCGCTGAAGGACACGTTGCTGCTGCTTCACGTCGCGCACGCCGAGGGCGGTCGCCTGTCGCGCATCGAACTGGCCAAGCGGCTGAGCATCAGCCCCTCGACCGTGACGCGCACCACCGCGCCGCTGGAGAAGCGCGGCCTGCTCGGCCGCGAGAGCAGCGTGCGCGACGCGCGCTATGCGTATGTCGTGCTGACCGACGCCGGCAAGCGCGCCGTGGTCGATGCCAGCGCGACCCTGGAGCGGCTGTCGGCCGGCGTGTTCGCCCAAGGCTGGACGGCCGACGAGGTCGCGACCTTGACGGCCCTGCTCGGCCGCCTGGCTGGCAGATACCCCGGAGCGACGCCGTGAGCGCAACTCTCCACCTGATTTGTGGCTCGACCGGCGCCGGCAAGACCACCCATGCCCTGCATCTCGCTCGAGAATTCGGCGCGATTCACTTCTCGATCGATGACTGGATGGTGCGCCTGTTCGGACCGGACGCGCGCGCCGCCGCCCACTCGCCTGACTGGCCATGGATCGCCGAGCGTATCGCGCGCTGCGAGGACATGATCACGCGCCAGGCGCTCGAAGTGGGCCGGCTGGGCCTTTCCTCGATCCTCGATATCGGCCTGCAAAGAGCCGACCGGCGCCGGCATCTGGCGCGCCATGCCCTCGAAGCCGGATTGCAAACGCGGCTGCACTTTGTCGACGTGCCCGCCGACGAGCGCTGGCGGCGGGTGCAGGCGCGCAATACCGCCAAGGGCGAGACGTACCGGATCGAGGTGACGCGGCCGATGTTCGACTTCATCGAGTCGATCTGGCAACCGCCAGACGAGGCCGAAATGCTGGCCCTGGCCGGCGTGCGGATCGCGGCCTAGCGGAACACGTCCTTGCGGTGACGCACCTCGGCGAATACCAGCGCCGGGTCGACGCCGACCATTCCGACGGCTCGCTGAACCGATGGCATGTCGACGCGCAGGAACGGATTGGTCGCCTTCTCCTCGCCGAGCAGCGACGGCACCGTCGGCTCGCCGCGTGCTCGGGCGGCATCGATCGAATCGCGGCGCGTCATCAGCTGACGATTGTCGGTCTCGACCGTGACGGCGAAACGAGCGTTGGACTGGGTGTATTCGTGCGCGCAGTAGACCCCCATGTCGTCCGGCAGCGCCCGCAGACGGCTGAGCGATGTCCAGAACTGCTGCGGCGTGCCCTCGAACATCTTGCCGCAGCCAAGGGCAAAGATCGTATCGCCGCAGAACAGCGCGCGCTGCTCGCGGAAAGCATAGGCGATGTGGCCCGAGGTATGGCCGGGAATGAAGAACACTTCGGCCTCGGCCTCGCCGAAGCGGTAGCGGTCGCCGTCGTCGACCTCGACGTCGAGGCCGGGAATGCGCGCCTTGTCGCGGCGGTTGCCGACGATGGTGCAGCCCGTGGCCTTCTTGATCTCGAGGTTGCCGCCGACATGGTCGCCGTGATGGTGCGTGTTCAGGATATGGGTGATCCGCCAACGCCGCTTTTCGGCCTCGGCCAGGACCGGCGCCGCGACGGCCGGATCGACCACGCCGACCGCCCCGCTCTGGGGCTCACGCATCAGCCAGACATAGTTGTCGCTGAGGACCGGGATTCGGACGATTTCCAGGGTTGTGCTCATGAAATGTTCCTTTGGTCGGCGACCCTAACAAAGCTGCCCTGCAGGTTCCATGGCGGCAGCCAATGGCCCGCCCGGCGAAGTTTCTGCTAAACTTCTCCACGATATGTGGAGCGACGTCCTCGATCTCAACGACTTCTACAGGAGTTCGACCGGTCAGATGGCCGTGCGACTCCTGCGCTCCCGCTTGCGCGAGGTTTGGCCAAACGTGCGCGGCGAGACCGTACTCGGCCTCGGCTATGCCACGCCGTTCCTTCGGCCGTTCATGGAGGAGGCGGCCCGCACGCTGGCCTTCATGCCCGCCCAGCAGGGCGTCACGCGCTGGCCGCGCGAGGGCCGCAACCTCACGGCACTGGTCGACGAGAACGACCTGCCGCTGCCCGACCGCTCGGTCGACCGCGTGTTGCTGGTCCATGCCGTGGAATGCAGCGAGCAGCTTCGGCCGTTCCTGCGCGAGATCTGGCGGGTGATGGCCGACGGTGGCCGGCTGATCGTGGTGGTGCCGACCCGCGCCGGCCTGTGGTCGCAGCTCGATCGCTCGCCGTTTTACCAGGGCCATCCCTATTCGCCCGGCCAGGTCGCCTCGCTGCTGCGCGCCAACATGTTCGCGCCGATGCGCCAGACGCGCGCCCTCTACATGCCGCCGACCAAGTCGCGCCTGATGCTGCGCATGGCGCCGGCGGTCGAGCGATTCGGCCAGCGCTGGCTCGGCCGCTTCGCGGGCCTGAGCGTCATCGAATCCGGCAAACAGCTTTACGCCGGCATTGCCGAACGGTCGGCCTCGCCGGAAATGGCGGTGGTGCGGCCCAAGCTGCGTGTCGCGAGTTCGCGCGACACGCAGGCCGCCCGCAACGCAGAGGACGGCGAAGCACCCGCTTCCTGATGTCCATGGAACCCAAGGTCATCGCGCTGCTCGGCTTCGGCGAGGCAGGCTCCAATATCGCGCGCGGGCTTACCGCCGAGGGCGGCTGGCGCGCCGCGTCCAAGCCCGGCGACAACGCGCCGCGGCGCGTGATCGCCATCGACACCGCCCTCGACAAGGATGCGCGCGGCACGGCGCTCGGCAAGGAAGCCCGCCGGCTCGATGTCGCGATCTCGGACCGCTACACCGAGGCGCTCGGCGAGGCCGACCTGGTGATCTGCGCCGTGCAGGGCGAGCATGCGCTCTCGGCGGCCCAGTCGGCCGCGCCGCTGCTCAAGAAGGGTGCGCACTATCTCGATCTCTGCACCGTCACCGGCAAGATGTCGGACGAAGATCGCACCGCAATCGAAAGCGGCAATGGCCGCTATGTCGACATCGCCGTCATGGGCGGCTTCTTCAAGTCGGGCATCAAGGCGCCGATGCTGGTCGCCGGCGCCGACGCCGAGCCGGTGGTCGCCTGGATGAATGCCAACGGCTTCGTCACGACTTATCTCGGTCCCAAGCCGGGTTCCGCCTCGGCGGTGAAAATGCTGCGCTCCGTGATCATGAAGGGCATCGAGGCGCTGGCCGTCGAGTCGTTCGTGGCCGCCGAGCGCCAGGGCATCCTGAAAGAAGTGATGGGCTGCATGGGCGACGTCGATGCCGTCACCTTTTCGGCCCAGCTCGCCATGCTGGCGCAGACTCACGTCGTCCACGCCGAGCGGCGCTGGGAGGAGATGGGCCTGGTCGCCCAGACCCTGCGCGAGACCGGCGTCGATCCGCTGATGACCACGGCAATCGAGAAGAGCCATCGCCGCACCGTGGACGCACGCATCGCGCCGCCGGATGGCAAGGTGCCGCCGCTCGAAGAGGCGCTCAGGCTGTTGTCCGAGAAGGTCGTCCGTGGCCGCTGAGAAGCCGATGGGTGAGGTTTTCGACAGACTCGTCGCGCTGCTGACCGAGGCCAAGGCAAAATTCCGGGTGATCGAGCACGAAGCCGAGGGCCGCTCGGAGGCGATCAGCCTCATTCGCGGCAACCGGCCGGAGCAGGCTGCCAAGGCGATGGTGCTT
Source organism: uncultured Alphaproteobacteria bacterium (assembly GCA_963923875.1). Classification (GTDB taxonomy): domain Bacteria; phylum Pseudomonadota; class Alphaproteobacteria; order Reyranellales; family Reyranellaceae; genus Reyranella. The sequence continues at coordinate 11,269 of CAWUOG010000008.1, read as the reverse complement.
GACGTGCGCGGCGGCGGCGGTGGCAAGCGCAGCGTACTCGCCATCCTGCCGGGCAGTGCCAAACTCGATTTCAGCGCCGTCGCAAAACTGTTCGAGGCGCGCAAGGCGGGCTTCGCTTCGCCCGACTCGGCGCAGGCCCTGACCGGCTGTGTCATGGGGTCCGTGCCGCCGTTCTCCCTCAACCCCGACCTCGCCATCGTGGTCGACGAGGACCTGCTGAAGAACGAGACGCTGTTCTTCAATGCCGGCCGCCTCGATCGCTCGATGGAGCTCGATACAAGGGACTGGATCGCGGTCGCCAAGCCCCGGATCGCGCGGATCGCTGCCGCCGCCTGATGGCAGTGTCCGACTGGCGCTTCGCCACACCGAGCGAGGCCGATTTCGAGCCTCTGTTGGCGCTGCGGATCGACGTCATGCGCGAGCACCTCGAGCGTGTCGGCCGCTACAAGCCCTCACGCGCACGGCGCATCTTCCGTGGCCATTTCGACGAGCCCGGCATGCGATTGATCCTGGTGAACGGTGTGCGCATGGGATGCGTGGCGCTGCGCACCGAACGCGACTGCCTGAAGCTCGATTCGTTCTACCTCGACCGGCGCCTGCACAATGGCGGCCTGGGCACGGCGATCCTCAAGGCCCTGCTCGCCGAAGCGGATGCGGCCGGGAAGCCGGTGCGGCTGGAAGTCCTGACCGGCAGCAAGGCCGACCGCTTCTACCTGCGCCACGGATTCGTGAAGCTCGGGGAAGACGAGATCGAGGCCCGCTTCGAGCGGCCGGCTCCCTGAGGCGGATCAGGCCCGCTTGAGCAGGAACACCGCCTGTTCGCCGATCAGGTTGGCGAGCGGCGGCGGCATGCGGATCGGCTGGCTGTTGCGGTTGAGTACGACCGCCCGTTCGATCGTCACGCCCATGTCGCGGCACAGCGCGCGAAAATCGTCGATGCTGCAAAGATGGATGTTCGGGGTGTCGTACCACTTGTAGGGCAGCGACGGCGTCTCCGGCATGCGTCCGCCGAATACCAGACGCAGCCGCACCTGCCAGTGCGCGAAGTTCGGGAACGAGACGATGGCGCGCTTGCCGACCCGCAGCATCTGGCGCAGCACCTCGCGCGGATCGCGCGTCGCCTGCAGGGTCTGGCTCAGGATCACATAGTCGAAGGCGTCGTCGGGATAGTCGCGCAGGTCGGTATCGGCATCGCCCTGGATCACCGACAGGCCGCCGGCGACACAGGCATTCACGCCTTGCTGGCTGAGCTCCATGCCGCGCGCGTCGACCCGCTTGAAGTTCACGAGGTAGGCGAGCAGAGCACCATCGCCGCAGCCGACGTCGAGCGCACGGCCGCCCGGCTCGATCATGTCGGCGATGAGCTGAAGGTCGACGCGGATCGGCGCGGCACTCACGTCAGCCCCCGCACGGAAGCGGCGCCCTGCAGAAACCCCGACAGCGTCCGGAACATTTCCGGCTCGTCGAGCAGGAAGGCGTCGTGGCCCTTGTCAGTCTCGACCTCGACGAACGAAACGTTGGCCGCCGCCGCATTCAGCGCGTGGACGATGGCGCGGTTCTCGCGGGTCGGGAACAGCCAGTCGCTGGTGAAGGAGATCGAGCAAAAGCGGGTCGCCGTGCCCCTGAACGCGTTGGCCAGCACGCCGCCATGGGCATCCGCGAGGTCGAAATAGTCCATGGCGCGGGTGATGTAGAGATATGAGTTGGCGTCGAAGCGATCGACGAAGGTCGAACCCTGGTGCCTGAGGTAGCTCTCGACCTGGAAGTCGGCGTCGAAACCGAAGCCCAGCGCATTGCGGTCCTGCAGGTTGCGGCCGAATTTGCGCTGCAACGCCAGTTCCGAAAGATACGTGATATGGGCGGTCATGCGCGCCACGGCGAGGCCGCGTTCCGGCGCTGTATCGTGCAGGCGGTAGTCGCCCGCCTTCCAGTCGGGATCGGCCATGATCGCCTGCCGGCCGACCTCGTGAAACGCGATGTTCTGCGCCGAGTGGCGCGCGGCGCAGGCGATCGGCACGGCGGCGAAGACGCGGTCGCGGTAGCTCGCCGCCCATTCCAGCACCTGCATGCCGCCCATCGAGCCGCCGATCACGCAGAACAGGTTCGGAATCCCGAGATGGTCGATCAGGGCCGCCTGCGCGCGCACCATGTCGGCGATGGTCACCACCGGGAAGCGCAGGTTCCACGGCTTGCCGGTCGCGGGATCTGCGGCCAGCGGGCCGGTGGTCCCCATGCAGCCGCCGATCACGTTGGAACAGACGATGAAGTAGCGCGCCGGGTCGATCACCTTGCCCGGCCCGACCAGGCTCTCCCACCAGCCGGGCTTTCCGGTGACGGGATGGCGCTCGACCACGAACTGGTCGCCGGTCAGTGCATGGCAGATCAGGATGGCATTGGACTTGTCGGCGTTCAGCGTACCGTAGGTCTGATAGGCCACACGGTAGGGACCGAGATCGACACCGCAGTCGAGCCGCAACGGGCGGTCGGCCCCCAGCACCGCGTAGCGGCATTGGGCCAGCGCCTTGCGTTCGGCATCCGTCACATCGTCCAGCAGCACGAGCCACTCCAACGAAAAAGCCCCCGACCGGAAGGGCGGGGGCTTTTTTGAAGCACTCCGACCTTTTAGCGAGGATTAACGTGGCCGCAAGCCGGTCGGCTCAAATTCCACGGAGACGCTTCTATATTGAGGTCTGCGCCTTTGTGCAAGTGGCCGTGAGCTTTCTTGCCTTTACGTTGCGGCCTCAGACGTAGTATCGCCTCGCGTCCTGAGGGGATTTTTTGGGGTTCATGGACGCTCCCGGCCTGGAACAATTGCGGCAGGAGATCGACGCGATCGACACCGATCTGCACGGCCTGATTCGCCGGCGGGCGGCCTTGGTCGGGCAGATTTCCGCGGCCAAGCCCAGCGGCGGTCTGGCGATGCGTCCGGGCCGCGAGGCCATGATCCTGCGCCGCCGCATCGCCCAGCACGACAGTGCCTTTCCGGTCGCCGCGGTTTATCGCATGTGGCGCGAGATGATGAGCGCCTTCACCCTGATGCAGACGCCCGGCCTGCGCGTCGCGGTGTGTCGCCCGGCCGACCAGCCCGGCTACTGGGATGTGGCACGCGATCATTTCGGCTGCCAGGTACCGCTGGTGGCCTACGAATCGCCGGCGCAGGTGCTGGCCGAGGTGCGGAGCAACGCCGTGACCATCGGCGTTGTGCCGGCGCCGATCGAAGCCGACACCGCTCCGTGGTGGCCGCTGCTCGCCAGCGGCGAGCCCACCCTGCCCAACGTGGTGGCCCGCCTGCCGTTCCTGGCCATGCCCAACGCCCGTGCGCGCGGCATCTCGGCCGTCGTTCTGGCACGCATCGAGCCCGAGGAGAGCGGCGACGACCGCTCGATGATCTCGATCGAATCCAACAGTGGCCTCAGCCGCAACCGGATTTCCGGCGCGATGGCCAAGGCCGGCCTGCCCGCCTTCACGGCGGCGCTGGACCAGATCGTGCGCGGCGTGCATCACTACCTGATCGAGCTGCCGGGCGTGATCGCCGACGGCGACAAGCGCCTGCGCGAGCTCGAGGCCGCCCTCGAACTCGAGGCCGGTCGCGTCGCATCGATCGGCGCCTATGCCACGCCGGTCGGCAGCCGGGCCTGATCGCTTTTTTTGGGGGAGACCGCCATGAGCGCGCTCACGCCGCGTCCCGGCATCATGAAGATCGCGCCTTACGTGCCGGGCAAGGACTCGGTCGACGGCAAGGAGCCGATCGCCAAGCTGTCGTCCAACGAGGGCGCGCTCGGCCCGTCGCCGAAGGCAATGGCAGCCTATGCCAAGGCGGCCGCGGAGCTGCATCGCTACCCCGACGGCGCCTCCGAGAAGCTGCGCAAGGCGATCGGCCGGCATTACGGCCTCGATCCCGACCGCATCATCTGCGGCGCCGGATCCGACGAGATCCTGAATCTGCTGGTGCGCTCCTACTGCGGGCCGGGCGACGAGCTGCTGTACAGCCAGTACGGCTTCCTGATGTACCCGATCAACGCGCTGGGCGTCGGCGCAACGCCGGTCGCGGCGCCCGAGAACAACTACCGCACCGACATCGATGCGATGATCGCGAAAATCACCGACAAGACGCGCGTCGTGTGCCTCGCCAACCCCAACAATCCGACCGGCAGCTACGTCACCAAGGATGACGTGCGCAAACTGCAGAAGGCGCTGCCGAAGAACGTGCTGCTGGTGATCGACGCGGCCTACGCCGAGTACGTCAGCAGGAACGACTACGAATCCGGCGTCGAGCTGGTCGACCAGTTCGAGAACGTGGTGATGACCCGCACCTTCTCGAAGATCTACGGCATGGGCGGCCTGCGGCTGGGCTGGATGTATGGCCCGGCCGGCATCGTCGACGTGATCAGCCGCCTGCGCCAGCCGTTCAACGTCAACCTGGCCGCCCAGATCGCGGGCATCGCCGCGCTGGAGGACATCGCCCACACAGACGCCAGCCGCACCAACAACGACATCTGGCTGCCCTGGCTGGCGACCGAGCTCACCAAACTCGGCCTGAAACCGCTGCCCAGCGTCGGCAATTTCGTGTCGGTGGGCTTCGGCTCCAGGGAGCGCGCCGCCGCCGCCAACGACTGGCTGATGAAGGACGGGCTGATCCCGCGCATGATCGCGGGTTACGGCATGCCGGAATTCCTGCGCATCACGGTCGGCACCGAGAAGGAAGTGAAGCTGGTGCAGGAAAGCCTGGCCCGCTTCGTGGCCGCCAACAAGTGAGCGACCGCACATGAGCACGCCCGCCACCGCGCCGATGTTCGACAAGATCGCGCTGATCGGCATCGGCCTGATCGGCGGCTCGATTGCTCTCGAGGCCCGCAAGCGCGGTCTCGCCAGAACCATCGTCGCGGCGACCCGCAGCGCCGAAACCGCCGCGACCGCCAACCGGCTCAAGCTGACCGACCATTGCGGCACCGACATCGCGGCGGCGGTGAAGGACGCCGACCTCGTGATCGTCTGCACGCCGGTCGGCGCCTGCGGCCCCGCCGCCAAGGCAATGGCGCCGGCGCTGAAGCCCGGCGCCATCGTCTCGGACGTCGGCTCGGTCAAGCAGACGGTGATCTCCGACATGGCGCCGCACCTGCCGAAGACCGTGCATTTCGTGCCGGCGCACCCGGTGGCCGGCACCGAGCATTCGGGCCCAGAAGCCGCAATCTACGACCTGTTCCAGGGCCGGTGGTGCATCCTGACGCCGCTGCCCGACAGCGACGCCGCGGCAGTCGACCGGCTGCAGGCCTTCTGGGAGGCGCTGGGCAGCAACGTCAACCGGCTCGATCCGGCCAATCACGACCGGGTGCTCGCGATCACCTCGCATCTGCCCCACCTGATCGCCTACACCATCGTCGGCACGGCCGACGATCTCGGCGGGCACCTCAACAGCGAAGTGCTGAAGTATTCGGCCGGCGGCTTCCGCGACTTCACCCGCATCGCGGCATCCGATCCGACGATGTGGCGCGACGTCTTCCTGAACAACCGCGAGGCGGTGCTGGAGGTGCTTCAGCGCTTCCAGGAGGACCTGTTCTATCTGCAGCGCGCCATTCGTTGGGGTGAGGGCGACAAGCTGTTCGACCTGTTCACGCGCACCCGCGAAATCCGCCGCGCGCTGATCCACCTCCACCAAGAGTGAGCACGGCCAGGCCCTACTGGGTCTTCGGCTACGGATCGCTGATGTGGAATCCGGGCTTCGCCGCGCCCGAGACCAGCCCGGCGCGTCTTCAGGGCTGGCACCGCGCCTTCTGCATCTACTCCGAGCACTATCGCGGCACGCCGAAGAAGCCGGGCCTCATCCTCGGCCTGCTGCCCGGTGGCGCCTGCCTCGGCCTGGCGCACCGCCTGCCGCGCGACAGATACGAAGAGGTCCGGCGCTACCTGATCGTGCGCGAGATCGACAATGACGGCGTCTACCAGGAAGTCGTGCGACCGATTCATCTCGCCGACGGCCGCACCGTGCCGGCGCTGGTCTATCTCGCCGACCGCACGCATCGGCAGTTCGCGGGCAAACTTTCGATCGCCAGGTCGGCCAAGCTGGTGCGCCAGGGATATGGCACCACCGGCAGCAACCTCGACTACCTGAAGAACACGCTCGCGCATCTGCGCGAACTCAAGATGCGCGACGAAACTCTGGAGAAGCTGGCGCGACGTGTCGGCGCCAGCTGACGGGGCCGACTGAAGGAAGCTAGCGGCGCGGCTCGTGGTCGAAGATCCGGCCGACGACGAAGCGCCACTCGTCGCGGGCCTGCTCGACGGTGAGGCCGAGTCGCTCGCGCAGCATGATCCAGCTCTCCGGCGACAGCGCCATCGACAACGCATTCAGCGTATTCTCGCGCTTGTCGTCCGACAGCCTCGACAACTCCGGTCCGAAGGAATCGGCGAGTTCGTCGCGGCCGCCCTTGTAGATCTTCAGGATTCTTTCGGCGGCCTCGGCCGAGCGACGCTGAAGGGTCTGGATGAAGGTCCACATCGGGCGGACCTCCTCGTAGCGCGTGGCGCGATGACCGACCACAACGGTGATGCGCTGGTCGAGCGGCCACTGGCGATTGATGTCGGGTGCGGCGCCGGTCAACTTGCCGATCACGCGGCCGAGCACGGCGACGTAGAGTTCCGCGGTGTCGGCGAAATGCTGGAAGACGGTACGCGCAGAAACGCCGGCGAGCTTGGCGATGTCGCGCACGATCGGCGCGACCTCTCCCTCAAGCGCGAGGCTGAGCGTGGAACCGACAATGGCCTCACGCGTGCGCGCGACGCGGTCGCCACGCGCAGGAGCTTCGGAGGCATTCGGCGCAGTCTGCGGCATTGATTCGACGTTCATACCCAAGCCCCCTTCGAGTGCCGCTTGCGTTGCGGCTGTGCTCACGTCTTGCGTGTGCTGACGCGCTGAATTGTAGTCATTCCTGAATTGTGCGCTATACGCTTCATGCTGCGAGTACGTAAGCTGCACGTAAGGTTGAAGAGGCTTCGATGACGGACAAGAAACTGGCCGCGGCATCTCTGGCCGCGCAAGCGATGGGCTGGATCGATCCGGTCACCAAAGCCGTCGTGCCGCCGATCCACATGGCGAGCACCTACCTTCGCGACGAAGACAACCAGTACCGCTCCGGGCGAATCTATGCGCGCGCCGACAATCCGACCTTCGACCAGGCCGAGACGACGCTGGCGGCGCTGGAGGGTGGTGCAAAGGCACTGATCTTTTCCTCGGGCATGAGTGCGGCCACCGCCTGCTTCCTCGCGCTGTCGCCGGGCGACCATGTCGTGGTACCGAAAGTGATGTACTGGTCGCTGCGCAACTGGCTCGCCAGTTTCGCCACGCACTGGGGACTCAAGGTCGATTTCATCGATACCGATCGCACCGACGCGATTGCCGCCGCCGTCAGGCCGGGCGCGACCAAGCTGGTGTGGCTGGAAACGCCGGCCAACCCGACCTGGGCCGTCAGCGACATCGCCGCCGCCGCCGAGATCGCACACAAGGCAGGCGCCCTGCTCGGCGTCGATTCGACGGTGGCGACGCCGGTGCTGACCCGGCCGATCGAGTTGGGCGCGGACATCGTCATGCATTCGGCGACCAAGTACCTGAACGGACATTCCGACATCATTGCCGGCGCGCTGGTCGGCGCGCGGGACGACGCCCACTGGGCGAAGTTGCGCGCCATTCGCGCCCAACTCGGGACGATCCTCGGCCAGACCGAGGCATGGCTGCTCATGCGAGGCATGCGCACCCTCTTCCCGCGAGTCGAATGGGCCTGCCGCTCGGCCACATCGCTCGCCGCAAAGTTCGCGGAACACCCGATGGTCGCCGAAGTTCTCTATCCCGGCCTGCCCTCCTTCGCCGGCCACGCCGTCGCGCAGAAGCAGATGAAGGGCGGCTTCGGCGGCATGCTGTCGGTGCGGGTCAAGGGCGGCGAGCGGGCCGCCATCGCCACGGCCGCGCGCGTGGAACTGTGGAAGCGCGCGACCTCGCTGGGCGGTGTCGAAAGCCTGATCGAACACCGCGCCAGCATCGAGGGACCGGGCACGCCGTGCCCACCCGACCTGCTGCGGCTGTCGGTCGGCATGGAAGAGTCGGGCGATCTGTACGCTGACCTCGATCAGGCCCTGCGCCGGGCCCATAACTCCTAGAGACCGAGCGAAAAGCCCTCCCGCAGCGGATCGTCCGCATCGAAGCGGAACTTTGCTTCACCTGTCGGGTGGGCGATGCCCCCGACCTCGACGATCACCGACCTGCGCGGACCGACCGGTGGCGCCTCACGCAGCGCCGTGCCGGTGAAAACCGCGCCCGTGCAGCTCTCGAATCGGCGTTCCTCGCCGAGCCTTGTCTCGCGCCGGGCGATCTGCAGCGCCATGCGCGCGCTGACGCCGCTACCGGTCGGGCTGCGATCGACCTGGCGGCCGGCGAAGATGCAGACGTTGCGGCTGGGCGACGACCTGCCGTCGCCACCGTCGGTCAGGATCGTGCCGTAGAGAAAGGCGAGGTCGGGTTCCGACGGGTGCTCGATCGGAATCGTCCGGGCTGCTGCCCGTGCAATTTCCTCGCCGGCATCCACGATGGCCTGCATCGGCGACGAACGGAGGTCGAGGCCGATCGAATCGGCCGAAAGAAACGCATAGAAAGCACCGCCATAGGCGATGTCGACGGTCACCGGCCCCCAGCTCCGCGTCGGCGCAATGCGGTCCAGCGCATAAACGAAGGACGGCACGCTCTCGAAGCGTACGCTTCCATCCGGCGCGACGGCGGCTACGACCAGCCCGCAGGGACATTGCAGTCGCACGACGGGGCCTGTCGCCCGGCCGCTCTCGACCGCCCAACGCGCCAACGCGACGGTGGCGTGGCCGCACATCGTCGAATAGCCCTCATTGTGCATGAACAGCACCGCAAGATCGGCCTCGGGATGATCGGGCTCGACCAGAAGCGCGCCGTACATGCCGTCGTGGCCGCGTGGCTCGAGCATCAGGCCGCGACGCAGGTGATCGTGCTTTTCGAGACACTCGCGCCGCTTGCCGAGCAGGGTCGGCGCCAGGAGCTTCGGCCAGCCGTCGATAATGATGCGTGTCGGCTCGCCGCCGGTATGCATCTCGACGGTCGAGAGGATCATTTCGAGTCCGGAGCGAAGACCTTGCCGAGACCCGCGCCGATGCGCTCGTTCATCATCTCGATCGAGCCGTCGGTATAGGCCGCGATCTTGGCGCCGGCGAGGTGGCGTGCCAGCGGGAAATCGCTGCGCAGGCCATTGGCGCCCATCGCCTGGATGCAGTCGGCGATGCGCTGGACCGCCATGTCGGTCGCGAACTTCTTGGCGTAGGCCGCGGGCATCACGGCATCGCCGCCCTCGTCGATCAGGCGCGCGGCGCGATAGGTCAGCAGCCGTGCCGCCTCGAGATCGGTCGCGGCATCGACCAGCTTCCAGCGCACGCCCTGATGCTCGATCACCGGCTGGCCGAAGCTCTTGCGCTGATGCGTATAGCGCACCGCGGTCTCGAGACTGGCCTGCAGCATGCCGCAGCACATGGCGGCGACATAGGCGCGCGCGCCGTTGATGCCGGCGAGGGCCGCCTTGAAGCCCTCGCCCGGCGGCTTGAGCAGCGCCTCGTCGGGCGCGACGTAGTCGACCAGCCGGAAGCCGCCGACCCCGATGGCGTGGCCGCCATGCAGTTCGAACGGCTTTTCGCGATGAAATCCCGGCCGTTCCGCCTCGATCGCGAAGCAGGCGATGCCGCGATAGCCCTGCGACTTGTCGGTCTGGGCATAGGCGACCGAGAGGCCGGCGACGGCGGCATTGGTGATCCATGCCTTGGCGCCGTTCAGCTTCCATCCGCCGTCGATCTTCACCGCGGTCATTTCCAGGCCGCCGAAATCGCTGCCCACGCCGGGCTCGCTGAGGCCGGCGCAGCCGATCAACTCGCCCTTGATCATGCGCGGCAGAAGGCGCGCGACGTGCGCCGGTTTGCCGTCGCGGGCAAAGCGGGCGCAGGCGTTGTGGTGGTTGATCAGCGCGAAAGCGAACGCGAAGTCGGCCTTGGCGATCTCCTCGAAGGCGCGCAGCTTGCAGGAGAAGCTCAAGCCCTGACCGCCGTGCTCGCGGGCGAGTTCGATCGTGTTGAGGCCCTGGGCGCAGGCCGCCTGGATCGCCTCCAGCGGATAGCGCCGCTCCCATTCCCAGCGCGCGGCATGGGGCGCGACATGTTGTTCGGCGAAGGCCCGGGCGCGGGCCACGACGTCGCGCTCCTGCGGCGACAGCACTTCATCCAGCATGCGCCCGAGATACACGATTGGACCGGCGGCGCAACCGCGGTCTAGAATGGACCTTGTGCGGGTGTAGCTCAGGGGTAGAGCGTCGGCTTCCCAAGCCGTAGGTCGCGGGTTCAAATCCCGTCGCCCGCTCCAACAATCTTCTCAGGCAGGAAGCGTCGCAGATGGATTCGCTCGTCCCCATGCCCAAGGCGGCAGCCGGCGACTTTGCGTCCGACGCGGCGCTGTTCTCCAACTACTGGCGACAGGTCGACGAGCGGCTGCGCCGATTGCCGCCCAAGCCACAGCGCGACGAGGCGGCGACCGAGATTGCCGAGATCATCAAGCAGGCCGCACGCGACGCCCGCTTCATCTTCCTGCGCCGCCACGCCCGCACCCTCTACGACCGACTGACCGATTCCAGGCGCAAGTTCGTGCGGCTGGAGCGGCTGGTCTATGACGCCGCCGAGCTGGTGCCGGGCCTGACGCCGAGCCGCGCCGAAGTGGCCGCCGAGTCCGAGCTGCGCCAGTCGGAAAAGGAAGGCCGCGAGATCGACCAGGGCATCCTGTGCAACCAGCTGCTCGCCGATCCGGAATCGGGCCTGCACCTTTGCCATGCCATGCTGCTGCCCCGCGAGGAATCGCCCGAGGCGCTGGCCAAGTTCCTGCGCGACGGCTCGCTCGATCTCGGCGGCGCACGGGTCGAGCGGCACGGTAAGGCGGCGGTGCTGCTGCTGTCGAACAAGCGCTTCCTGAACTCGGAAGACAATTACACGCAGGTCGCGACCGAGATCGGCGCCGATGTCTGCATCCTCGATCCGCAGAGCAAGGTCGCCGTGTTGCGCGGCGACGTGGTGCCGGAGGGCAAGTATGCCGGGCGCCGCGTGTTCAACGCCGGGATCAACCTCACGCACCTCTACTACGGCAGGATCCCGTTCCTGTGGTTCCTGGTCCGCGATATGGCGTTCGTGAACAAGATGACGCGCGGCCTGGCGCGCGCCGACGTCTCGCCCG
>CAWUOG010000007.1:0-27015 GCA_963923875.1 uncultured Alphaproteobacteria bacterium | reverse complement strand
CGAACACGATGTCGAGCGAACCGATGTTGGCGGACATGTCCGCCAGCTGGTGGCCTTTGGTCATCATGTCGAGCGCCTGCAGATGCGGAAATCCGGGAGCACGAATTTTGCAGCGGTACGGCTTGTTGGTGCCGTCGGACACCAGGTAGACGCCGAATTCGCCCTTGGGCGCCTCGACCGCCGTGTAGGTCTCGCCGGCCGGCACCTTGTAACCCTCGGTGTAGAGCTTGAAGTGATGGATCAGAGCTTCCATCGAGCCCTTCATCTCGCCGCGGCGTGGCGGCGCCACCTTGTGATCGTTCACCAGTACCGGGCCCTTCACGGTGCGCAGCGCCTTGATGCACTGCTCCATGATGCGCACGGCCTGGTACATCTCCTCGACGCGCACCAGATAGCGCGCGAAGCAGTCGCCGGTCTTGCCGACCGGAATGTCGAAATCCATCCGCTCGTAGACGTCGTAGGGCTGTGCCTTGCGCAGGTCCCACGGAATGCCCGAGGCGCGGATCATCGGGCCGGAGAAGCCCCAGTCGAGCGCCTGCTCCGGGCTCGCTACGCCGATGTCGACGGTACGCATGCGGAAGATGCGGTTCTCGTTGAGCAGCTTCTCGATGTCCTTGAGGAACGGCAGGAACTGCTTGATCCAGCCGTCCATCGAATCGAGCATGCCCTCGGGCAGGTCCTGGTGCACGCCGCCCGGCCGGAAATAGGCCGCGTGCATGCGCGAGCCGCTGACCTGCTCGTAGTACTCCATCAACAACTCGCGCTGCTCGAAGCCCCACAGCGGCGGCGTCAGGGCGCCGACGTCCATCGCAAACGTCGTCACGTTCAGCAGGTGGTTCAGGATGCGGGTGATCTCGGCGAACAGCACGCGAATGTACTGCGCACGCTCCGGCGCCTGGATGCCGAGCAGCTTCTCGACACCAAGCGCGTAGGCGTGTTCCTGGCTCATCGGCGACACGTAGTCGAGCCGGTCGAAGTACGGCACCGCCTGCAGGTAGGTCTTGTACTCGATCAGCTTCTCGGTGCCGCGATGGAGCAGGCCGATATGCGGGTCGCAGCGCTCGACGATCTCGCCGTCCATCTCGACGACCAGGCGCAACACGCCGTGGGCCGCAGGATGCTGCGGCCCGAAATTCATGGTTAGAGTCTTGATCTCGACGTCCGACATCAGCTCTTGCCCTCTGGCGCCTTGCTCTCGGCCGTCGCCTTCTCGTCGCCCGGCAGCACGCGCTCGGTCCCGCCCTCCCAGGGACTGAGGAAGTCGAAGCGGCGGAATTCCTGCTGCAGCTTCACCGGCTCGTAGACCACGCGCTTCTGCGTATCGTCCCAGCGCAACTCGACGAAGCCGGTCAGCGGGAAGTCCTTGCGCAGCGGATGGCCCTCAAAACCGTAGTCGGTGAGGATACGCCGCAAATCCGGATGGTCGGAGAACCACACGCCGTAGAGATCCCAGGTCTCGCGCTCGAACCAGCCGGCCGACGAATAGACTGGCGCCGCAGACGGCACCGGCGTCGACTCGTCGGTCTGGACCTTCACGCGCACCCGCTGGTTCAGCTTCAGGCTGAGCAGGTTGTAGACCACGTCGAAGCGCTTCGCCCGCTCCGGCCAGTCGACGCCGCAGACATCGACCAGCTGCTTGAACAGGCACTTCGGATCGTCACGCAGGAACGTCAGCAGCGCGATCAGCTTGTCCGGCGGCGTCTCGAGCATCAACTCGCCCAGGCGCACCGAAGGCACCGCGCCCGTCGCCCGGGCGATATGGTCGCCCAACTCGTTCATCGCACGATCGTCCCGGTCCGGCGGATCTTCTTCTGCAGCTGCAGGATGCCGTAGAGCAGCGCCTCGGCGGTCGGCGGACAGCCCGGCACGTAGACGTCGACCGGAACGATGCGGTCGCAGCCGCGCACCACGGAATAGCTGTAGTGATAGTAACCGCCGCCGTTGGCGCACGAGCCCATCGAAATCACGTATTTCGGGTCGGCCATCTGGTCGTAGATCTTGCGCAGCGCCGGCGCCATCTTGTTGCACAGCGTGCCGGCCACGATCATGACGTCGGCCGAGCGCGGGCTGGGCATCGGCGCGAAGCCGAAGCGGTCGAGGTCGTAGCGGCTCATCCAGGCGTGAATCATCTCGACGCCGCAGCACGCCAAGCCGAAGGTCAGGCCCCACATCGAGCCGGTGCGCGCCCAGGTGACGAGCTTGTCGAGTTGCGAGACGACGAAGCCCTTGTCGGCCAGTTCGTCGTTCAGCGCGCGCGAGAGAGCGGCTTCCGCCGCCGTGCTCGGCCGGCTCAGGCCCTGGCCCGGGGCGATCACTCCCATTCCAACGCTCCCTTGCGCCATTCGTAGATGAAGCCGACGGTCAGCACGCCGAGGAACAGCATCATCGACCAGAAGCCGAAAACGCCGATGTCGCCCAGCGCCACCGCCCACGGAAACAGGAACGCCACCTCGAGGTCGAAGATGATGAAGAGGATGGCAACGAGATAGAAGCGCACGTCGAACTGGCCGCGGGCATCGTCGAACGGCGGAAAGCCGCACTCGAACGGCGACAGCTTTTCGGAATTGGGATTCTGGCGGGCGACGAGATAGGAGCCGCCGACCATCGCGCAGACAAGGGCGAAAGCGAGACCGAGGAAGATCAGGATCGGAAGGTATTCCCGCAGAAGCGCTTCCATCGTCACCCCTTCCCTCGCCCGGGCCGTGACCCAGGACTTCGTTTGGGCAGCCCCTCCCCAGGGACCTGCCAGCCCTGGGGCTGGCGCGAGCGACGGGACTCGAACCCGCGACCTCCGGCGTGACAGGCCGGCGTTCTAACCAACTGAACTACGCCCGCAAAAGCCCCAAACGGCGCGCGGAGAGATAAAGGGCCATGCATGGGGTGTCAAGCATACCGCACTCGCGAAAGGGTGCGTAAGTGCCCGAAATACCTGAAGTTTCCGCACAGCATGGGCGGACGGTCGCGGACGGGCACCGAACAGCACGCACTCGGCTCATAGGCTTGCCGTTTTGGCCGTGTGATGTGCTAGGAACGCCGCCGGGCGATTAGCTCAGCGGTAGAGCATTCCCTTTACACGGGACTGGTCGGCGGTTCGATCCCGTCATCGCCCACCATCCTGCTGCGCGCGCATCGCGCTACGCAGGAACAGCCTCGGCAACGTTTTCTAGTTGATCGCGTCCTTGAGCGCCTTGCTCGCCTTGAAGCGCGGCACGTTCGAGGCCGGAATCTTGATCTTCTCGCCGTTCTGCGGATTGCGGCCCTCGATCGCCTTGCGCTTGGAGACCTGGAAGGTGCCAAAACCCACCAGCAGGACCTTCTCCTTCTTCTTCAGCGACTTGGTGATCACCTTCAGGACCGAATCGATCGCGTTCGCGGCGTCCGTCTTCGAGAGGTTCGTCGAAGCAGCTACAGCGGCGATCAAATCGTTCTTGTTCACGGGGCGGGCCTCTGGAGTCGGACGCGTGCGGGCAGCCTCAAGTCTAGGGTCGGCGCGAAAACGGCGTCAACGAGGAACACCACATTTTGGGGGTCCGATCGCGAAATCCCTCATTGCTGGTAGGGCCCGAAACAATGAAGCCCCGGATCGCTCCGGGGCTTCGTCTTGGATTTCTCGGGCCAAACGGCTCAGTGCGCGACGATCGCCTCGCCGTCCGGCTTCTTGGCCACCGCCTCGAGGTCGTTCGGCCATTCGACCGGAACCAGCGGCTTGGTCAGCGCCCGGGCCAGCACCTCGTCCACCGTGGAGACCGGGACGATCTCGAGCCCCTTCTTCACGTTGTCGGGGATCTCCGGCAGGTCGCGCTCGTTCTCCTTGGGGATCAGCACGGTCTTCAGACCGCCGCGCAGGGCCGCCAGCAGCTTCTCCTTGAGGCCGCCGATCGGCAGCACCCGGCCGCGCAGGCTGATCTCGCCGGTCATGGCGACGTCCTTGCGGACGGCGATGCCGGTCAGCGCCGACACGATCGAGGTGATCATGCCCACACCCGCCGAGGGGCCGTCCTTGGGCGTGGCGCCCTCCGGCACGTGCACGTGGATGTCGCGCTTCTCGAAGATACCCTGCTTGATGCCGAACGCCGCGGCGCGGGACCGGACATAGGCGTTTGCCGCCTGCACCGACTCCTGCATCACGTCGCCCAGCTTGCCGGTGACCGAGACGCGGCCCCGGCCCGGTACCAGCACGGCCTCGATCTGCAGCAGTTCGCCGCCGACCTCGGTCCAGGCCAGGCCGGTCGTGATGCCGACCAGATCCTCGAGCTCGGCCTCGCCGAAGCGGAACCGGCGGACGCCGGCGTACTTGTCGAGGTTCTTCGCGCGAACCTTCACCTTGGTCGTCCCCTTCATGAGGATTTCCTTGGTGGCCTTGCGCGCCAGGTTGGCGATCTCGCGCTCGAGGTTACGCACGCCCGCCTCGCGGGTGTAGTAACGCACCAGGTCGCGCACCGCCTCGTCGGCGATGTCGAGTTCGCCTTCCTTCAAGCCGTTGGCCTCGATCTGCTTCGGAATCAGATGCTTCCGCGCGATCGCGACCTTCTCGTCCTCGGTGTAGCCCGCGAGCCGGATGATCTCCATGCGGTCCATCAGCGGCTGTGCCATGCGCAGCGAGTTGGCCGTGGTGATGAACATCACGTTCGACAGGTCGTAGTCGACCTCGAGGTAATGGTCGTTGAACGACGTGTTCTGCTCGGGGTCGAGCACCTCGAGCAGCGCCGACGAGGGATCGCCGCGAAAATCCGCGCCGAGCTTGTCGATCTCGTCGAGCAGGAACAGCGGGTTCGACGACTTTGCCTTCTTCATCGACTGAATGACCTTGCCCGGCAGTGAGCCGATGTAGGTCCGGCGGTGGCCGCGAATCTCGGCCTCGTCACGCACGCCGCCCAGCGACATGCGCACGAAGTTACGCCCCGTCGCCTTGGCGATCGACTTGCCGAGCGAGGTCTTGCCGACACCCGGCGGGCCGACCAGGCACAGGATCGGGCCTTTCATCTTGTCGACCCGCTGCTGGACCGCGAGGTACTCGAGGATGCGTTCCTTGACCTTCTCGAGGCCGTGGTGGTCGGCGTTGAGAATGTCCTCGGCGTACTTGAGATCCTTGATGATCTTGGTGGGCTTACGCCACGGAATCGACAGCAGCCAGTCGAGGTAGTTGCGCACCACCGTCGCCTCGGCCGACATCGGGCTCATGGTCCTGAGCTTCTTCAGCTCGGCATGCGCTTTCTCGCGCGCTTCCTTCGAAAGCCGCGTCTTCTTGATGCGCTTCTCCAGCTCGGAGACCTCGTCGCGACCGTCCTCGGTCTCGCCAAGCTCCTTCTGGATCGCCTTCATCTGTTCGTTCAGGTAGTACTCGCGCTGCGTCTTCTCCATCTGACGCTTCACGCGGTTCCTGATCTTCTTCTCGACCTGCAGGACGCCGATCTCGCCTTCCATCAGGCCGAGAATCCGCTCCAGCCGCTTGCTCACAGAATCGAGCTCGAGCAGCTGCTGCTTCTCGGCGACCTTGAGCGCGAGATGGGCCGAGATCGTGTCGGCCAGCTTGGCCGGCTCCTCGATCTTGTTGATCGAGACGACCACCTCCGGCGGCACCTTCTTGTTGAGCTTCACGTAGTTCTCGAACTCGGACACGACGGTGCGCGCCGCAGCCTGCAGTTCGGCGGATTCGCCGGCAACCTCTTCCATCTCGACCGCCCGGGCCTCGAAGAACTCGGCCTTGTCGGTGTAGCCCGTGATGCGCACGCGCTTGCCGCCCTCGACCAGCACCTTCACGGTATCGTCGGGCAGCTTCAGCAATTGCAGCACTGTGCCGAGCGTGCCGATGTTGTAGATGTCGTCCGGACCGGGATCGTCCTGGCTGGCGTTCTTCTGGGCGATCAGCAGAATCTGCTTGTCGTCCTTCATAACCTCTTCGAGCGCCTTCACGCTCTTCTCGCGGCCGACGAAGAGCGGAACGATCATGCCGGGGAACACGACGATGTCGCGCAACGGCAGGACCGGGTAGACGGTGCCTTCAGGGGGACGTTCTTTGGTGGGGGCGTTCATGTTGCCTCGCTACATACACTGTTAGAGCTGCCTCGCGCCGGGTCCGCGGATCCCCGAATGGGCAACCCACGGCCTGAAGCCGCGCACACTCCTGACAGAGATTGGCTTGAACAGGGGTCTATTCAAGGCCGGCCGGGTATCCTCGGTATCGCTACCCACCCGTTTGCAATTCCTAGGCCGGGGCGGCAGCGATGCCTTCCTTGCGCTCACCGTGCACATAGAGCGGCTGGGCCCGGCCCTCGATGACCTCGCGGTTGATCACGACCTCGTCCACGCCGTCCAGTGACGGCAGGTCGTACATCGTGTCGAGCAGCACGGTCTCCATGATCGACCTGAGGCCGCGCGCGCCGGTCTTGCGGATGATCGCCTTCTGCGCAACTGCCTTGAGCGCGTCGTCGGTGAACTTGAGCTTCACGCTCTCCATGTCGAACAGGCGTTGGTACTGCTTGAGCAGCGCGTTCTTGGGCCGGGTCAGAATCTCGACCAAGGCGCTCTCGTCGAGGTCTTCCAGGGTGGCGACCACCGGCAGACGGCCGACGAATTCCGGGATCAGACCGTACTTCAGCAGATCCTCCGGTTCGAGGTCGCGCAGCACCTCGCCGGTACGCCGGTCGTCCGGACCGCGCACCTCGGCGCCAAAGCCGATCGAGGTACCCTGCCGGCGCATTGAGATGATCTTGTCGAGGCCCGAGAAGGCGCCGCCGCAGATGAACAGGATGTTGGTCGTGTCGACCTGGAGGAACTCCTGCTGCGGGTGCTTTCGGCCGCCCTGCGGCGGGACCGACGCCACCGTGCCTTCCATGATCTTGAGCAGCGCCTGCTGGACGCCCTCGCCCGACACGTCGCGGGTGATCGAGGGATTGTCCGACTTGCGGCTGATCTTGTCGACTTCGTCGATATAGACGATGCCGCGCTGAGCGCGCTCGACGTTGTAGTCGGCCGACTGCAGCAGCTTCAGGATGATGTTTTCCACATCCTCGCCGACGTAACCGGCTTCGGTCAGCGTCGTGGCGTCGGCCATGGTGAATGGTACGTCAAGCATCCGCGCCAACGTCTGGGCGAGCAGTGTCTTGCCGCAACCGGTCGGGCCGATCAGCATGATGTTGGACTTGGCGATCTCGACTTCGTTCGCCTTGCCGCCGTGGCTGAGCCGTTTGTAGTGGTTGTGCACGGCGACCGCGAGGATGCGCTTGGCCTGATCCTGGCCGATCACATAGTCGTCGAGAATCTGGCGGATTTCCTTGGGCGACGGCACGCCGTCCTTGGATTTGACCAGCGTCGTCTTGGACTCTTCACGGATGATGTCCATGCAGAGTTCGACGCATTCATCGCAGATGAACACGGTCGGACCGGCAATGAGCTTGCGAACCTCGTGCTGGCTCTTACCGCAGAAGCTGCAATACAACGTATTGCGGGAATCGCCCCCGGATTTGGCGGCTGGCATGTCTGTAACGCACCTCCGCTTGGGGGGCCCGCCATCCGCGGGCCCGCACGCAAGACTATGTTAAACTCGCCTCCCCGATAGCCACAACATCAAAATGTTGTGTATCGCGGGGCGAATGAGGAACAACTGGTCGCGGGAACCTCAGGAAGCTGCCGCCTGGATGGTCGGGACCGGACGGTTTTCCAGCACGTCGTCGATGAGACCGAACTCCTTCGCCTCGGGGGGCGAAAAGAACTTGTCACGCTCCATCGCCCGCTCGATCTCCTCGATCGTGCGGCCGGTATGGTGCACGTACATCTGATTCAGCCGGGCCCTGGTCTGCAGGATTTCCTTGGCATGGATCTCGATGTCCGTCGCCTGACCTTGGGCCCCGCCCGACGGCTGGTGAATCATTATCCGCGCGTTGGGCAGCGAGAACCGCTTGCCCTTCACACCGGCCATCAGCAGCAACGAGCCGGCCGAGGCTGCCTGGCCGAACACCAGGGTCGAGATCTGCGGGCGGATGTACTGCATGGTGTCGTAGATCGCGAGCCCCGACGTCACCACGCCGCCCGGCGAGTTGATGTAGAAAGAAATGTCCTTTGTGGGGTTTTCGGCCTCGAGGTAGAGCAGCTGGGCGCAAATAAGGCCTGCCACGTTGTCCTCGATCGGTCCGTTCAGGAAGACGATGCGTTCCTTGAGCAGCCTCGACCAGATGTCGTAGCCGCGTTCACCGCGCGCCGACTGCTCGACCACCATGGGAACATAGTAATTATTGTAGACTTCCAGCGGATCGCGGTCGCGCGTCATCCCGTGGTCCTTTCGTGACATCTGTCTGAGTAAAGGTGGCAGCGCCGGCGGCCCGGTTCAAGACCGCGCCGCCCCTCTCCGGAATTTCGCTCCCGGATAGCCGATTCGGGTTTCCGCACGCCGTGCGCGCGGATCAGGAGGCCTTGGCCTCGCCGCCCTTGTCTTCTTCTTCCTCGGCCTCGCGAGCTGCCTTGAGAAGCTCGTCCGGTGTGACCGACTTGTCGGTCACCTTGGCCAGCTCGAGAATGAAGTCGACCGTCTTCTCTTCGAAGATCGGCGCACGGAGCTGTTCCTTGAGCTGGGGATTCTTGTTGTAGAACTCCAGCACCTGGCGCTCCTGACCGGGATAGCGCATCGCTTCGCGCATCATTGCCTGGTTCAGCTCTTCCGGCGAAACCTCGATCGCGTTGGAGCGGCCGACATCGGCCAGCAGAAGGCCCAGCCGCACCCGCCGTTCGGCGATTTCGCGGTACTCCTTCTTCATTTTCTCTTCGTCGTCCTCGAGCTTCTGGCCGGCCTTCTTGGCCTCCTCGATGCGCTGCCAGATTGCGCCGAACTCGCCCTCGACCAGACCTTCCGGGACCTGGAACTTGTGCGCCTCGGCCAGCTTGTCGAGCAGCTGACGCTTCACCATCGTGCGCGAGATCTGGGTGTAGTCCTGGCCAATGCGGTCGCTCACCGCCTTCTTCATCGCCTCGAGGTTCTCGAAGTTGTTCTTCTTGGCGAGTTCGTCGTCGGCGGGCTTCTCCACGAACTCGAGCACTTCCTTGATCGTGCACTTGAAGACGGCATCCTTGCCCGCGAGCTCGGCTGCACCGTACTCCTTCGGGAAGGTCACCTTCACCTCGACCGTCTTGCCGGCCTCGGCGCCGACCAGTTGGTCCTCGAAGCCGGGGATGAACGAACCCGAGCCGATCTCCAGTACGTAGTCCTGCGCGGTGCCGCCGGGAAATTCGGTGCCGTCGACCGAGCCCACGAAATCGATCTTCACCGCGTCGCCCTTCTGGGCCGGACGCGCCGGATCGACCGCCTTCTGCTCACGATTGGCCTTGGCGATACGCGACAGCGCCTCATCGACGTCCTTGGCCGGCACATCGGCCTTCAGGCGCTCGAGTTCGATGCCCGAGAAGTCGAGCTTGCCGATCTCCGGCAGCACCTCGATCGCGACTTCGAACTCGACGTCCTTGCCCTCTTCCAGAGTCTTGAGGTCGACGCGCGGCTGCATGGCGGGCTTGAGACCGCGATCCTCGATGGCTTTCGCCGTGCTCTGATTGACCGCCGCCTCCAGCGCCTCGCCATACAGCGCCTGGCCGTACTGCTTCTTGAGGAGGCCGACCGGCACCTTGCCCTTGCGGAAGCCGGGAAGCTGCGCGGTCTGGGCGAGTTCGCTCAGGCGTTCGTCGACCTTGGCCGACAAATCGCCCGCGGGGAGCACGATCTTGAATTGCCGCTTGAGCCCTTCGGCCGAGAGTTCCGTAACTTGCATTGTCTCACTTCCATCTTCTCTGTCTGGTGCGGGCGGAGGGACTTGAACCCCCACGCCTTGCGGCACGAGAACCTAAATCTCGCGTGTCTACCAATTTCACCACGCCCGCCCGACGCGGCCCTTCATCTACCATTTTCGGGGCCTTCGAGCCCTGGCGCAGGGCCGAATCGCCGGCCTCTTAGCCCGCGCCCGCCGAACGGTCAATTCATTGCCGTTTCAAGCGCTTCCGGCAGGCCATTTAACAGATCTTCGGCGATCAGGCCGGGGTGGCGGAAGCGGTAGGCGCTCTCGCCATGCAGCCAAGCGGCCGCCGCCCCCGCAGCCAGCGGCGCCGCCCCTTGGGTCATCAGGCCGGCGGCGATTCCCGCCAGCACGTCACCCGACCCCGCCGTCGCCAGGCTGGGCGGCGCGTGGACATTGATCACCGCGCGGCCGTCGGGCGCAGCCACGACCGTATCCGGCCCCTTGAGCAGCACCACCGCACCGCTGCGCCGTGCCGCCTCGCGAACCCGCTCGACCTTGGAGGCGACCTCGCCGAGATCCGGGAACAACCGCCGGAACTCGCCCTCGTGCGGCGTCATCAGAACCGGACTGCGAATCGCCGTGAACAGCACCTTGGGATCCTCGGCGAAGACCGTGAGTGCGTCGGCGTCCAGCACCGCGCCGCGGCAGCCTGCGAGCACCGCCAGCACGCTGTCCCGCGTGCGGGCATTGAGCCCCGAGCCGGGGCCGATCAGGAATGCGTTACGGCGCTCGTCTTTCAGCAACTCGACAATGCCGCCTGCATCGTCCGCAGCCGCGACCAGATTGCCGGGCTCGGCCATCTGATAGGTCTCGAGCGCGGCAAGCGGCGCAGCGATCGTCGCGAGCCCTGCCCCGCTCCGCCGGGCCGCCAAAGCCGCCAGCCGCGCAGCACCAGTCGCCCGCTCGCCCCCCAGGATCGTGAGATGTCCGCGCGCATATTTGTGGTCGTCGACCGCACCGCGCCTCAGGCATGTCGCCCACAATGCCGGCGCGTTGTTCCACAACCGAGCACCGATGCCTGCAAGCACGCTCGATGGAATACCGATGTCGACGACCTCCAGCATGCCGCAGCGCTTCAGCCCCTCGCCCGTGAGATGTCCGGGCTTGGCACGGAAGAACGTCACGGAACGCTCGGCGACCGGCGCTACGCCCATGACGCGGCCCGTATCGCCGTTCAGCCCGCTCGGCACGTCGACGGCGACGATCTGCAGCGCGAGCTGGTTCAACCGCTCGATCACCTGCGCCGCGACGCCGTCGATCGCGCGGCTCAGCCCCGCGCCGAACAGCGCGTCGATCACCAGCGGCTTGTCGTCGAGCATGCCAGGCGACATCGGCAGGACCGGCCCCCGCCAGAGGCCGGCCGCCCAGGCGGCATCGCCCTTGAGGGCTGCGGTCTCTCCAAGCAGGGCCAGGCGCACCGGCCAGCCCATCTGTTCGAGATGCCGCGCCGCGACGAAGCCGTCGCCGCCATTGTTGCCTGGTCCGCACAGCACCAGCACCGGCCGTCGCAGATAGTGGCTGCCCACCGACGCGGCGACGGCAGAACCTGCACTCTCCATCAGGACGTTGCCCGGGATGCCGCCGGCAATGGCGGAGGCATCGGCGCGGCCCATCTCGGCACAGGTCAGCAGCACCAACGTGTCGACTGGCGTGAGGTCTCTACCAGGAGGATGGATTGCGGGGCGCGTCATGTTCGGTCCGGCGCCCTCAAGAAGGGACGATGGGGCGGCCGACCGGATTTGAACCGGCGACATCTAGAATCACAATCTAGCGCTCTAACCAACTGAGCTACGGCCGCCATCGTGGGTCGCTCCCGACGAAGCGCGCCTTCCTACGCTCAGCCGCCCAGAGCGTCAAGAAACCGGGCGGCATCGACGGCCGCGTCAGGATTCCGCAGGCGTCGGCGGCAGAAGCCGATCGAAGGCACGGATCCAGACCCGCGCGGCCTGCTCGAAATCCAGGCCATAGAGTTCACGCATGCGGCCCCAATTCTCGAAGTCGGTCAGGGCTTCGAGGGCGATCACGGTATGGCGACGCTGCGGGTCGACGACGCTCGACAGCTCGCGCTGAAACATCAATTCCAGCCGCATCCGCACCAGTTCCCGGATCATACGCATGCGCTTCTTGAGTTCTGGCGACTCGTCATTCTGGGTCGACAGCACCCGCCACAGCGGCAGCCAGCGCTCGCAGCCCCGGCCACGCTGCTCGACATGACTGCGAATGCGGGTCATGCGGTCGCCTTCGACGTCGCGTAGCGCGCCTTGGGTGCGGCCCTCGGCGATTGCATGGTCGGTCACCGCCACCCTGAGGGCGTGCATGTCGGGAAAGCGCTCGAAGATCGATCGCACCGAATAGCCCGCGCGTTCGGCGATCTGCACCGCCGTCGGAATCTGAGAACTCTCGCGCACCAGCGCCATATAGGCCTCGATGATCAGCTGGCGCGTGCGCTCGCTGCGCAGGCGTCGGCCGTCGACGCGCTCTGACGGAATCTCCGAAAGCCTGTTCAAACCCGGCTCACTTCGCGCCTGGCGTCCGGGGCAGCAACCTGTCGATTGCCCGCTCCCACACCGCGCGCGCCTGCTCGATCGAAAGGCCATAGAACTCGCGCATACGGCCCCAGCTCTCGAAGTCGGTCAGCAGCTCGAGCGACAGCAGCGTGTTGCGCCGCATCGGCTCGGCCAGCGTCTCGAGCTCCGGACGATACATCAGTTCGAGGCGCCCGCGGATCGCCTCGCGCATCAGCTTGATGCGCATTTTCAATTCCGGCGAATCGCCCTGGTTGGCATTGACGGCACGCCACAGAGGCAACCAGGTCTCGCAGGTCTGCGCCCGCGTCTCGACCTGTGTGGCGATGCGGGTGGCACGATCGGCTTCGACGTTGCGCGGCCCCGCCTGCGATGTGCCGACGGCGATCGCATGATCGGTTGCTGCGATGCGCAGCGCCAGCAGATCGGGGAATTTCTCGAACACGGAGCGCACCGAATAGCCCGCACGGTCGGCGATCTGTGTAGCGGTCGGGATGGAGGGGCTTCCCTCGCGCAAGAGCGCCAGATAGGCCTCGATGATCAGCTGCTTCGTCCTCTCGCTACGCAGGCGGCGACCGTCGACGCGCGCCACCGCGGCATCCGGCGCAGTCGGCTGGAGAAAGCGCGTACTCACGGGCGCATCACTTGGAAGGCGGCGTCGGTGGCAGCATGCGGTCGATCGCTTTGATCCACACGGTGCACGCTTCCTCGAACGACAATCCGTGCATCTCGCGCATGCGCGCCCAGCTCTCTATGTCGGTGATCGCTTCGAGGGCGATCAGGGTCTGCTGGCGCTCCTCGGGCGCGAGCGTCGCCAGCTCGGGCTTGTACATCAGCTCCATGCGTGTCACGGCAGTTTCGCGTGCGCGCTTGATACGAATAGCCAATTCGCCCGATTCGTCCTCGGTGCCGAGCAGAACGCGCCACAAGGCGATGCCCCGCTCGCAGGTAAAAGCGCGGGTCTCAACCTGAGACTTCACCCGCGTTTGTCGGTCGCTATCGACCTGACGGGCCGGTGCAAGCGCCAGCGCCTGCGCAAGCGCGTAGTCCGTTGCCGCGACGCGCAATGCAATGAGATCGGGAAAACGTTCGAAGATGGAGCGGACCGAATACCCTGCCCGTTCGGCGATCTGCACGGCCGTCGGCATGACAGGATCTTCACGCAACAGCGCGAGGAAGGCTTCGATGATGAGTTGCTTCGTCCGCTCGCTGCGCAGGCGGCGGCCATCAACCCTCGGGGGTTTTTGAGCGGACGGTGCGGTTGCCGCGGTTTCCATCGACCCTACGCGTAGCCTCACTGCAATTCTGACGTTCGAGTGCACAAACGCTGCTGCGAGAATTTGGCAATCTCAATGCAGTAATATAGGCCCAGCGTTCCTCTGAGTCGCGTGGATTTGTATCGAATATTGCAAAACCCTAGGGGTTTTATGGATTAAGCCCGTCGCTCAAAATGCTTTGCGAGCCGTTCGATCGCCGCATCCAGCGTCTGGTCGTGCTTGCAAAAACAAAAACGCGCGAAATGCCGAGGGGCCTTCGCGGGATCATCGTAGAAGGCACTGACCGGGACCGCCGTTACCCCTGCCTCCACGGTGATGTGCCGGCAGAAATCCTCGTCGGTGCCGTTGAACCCGAGCGGCCGAAAATCGGTCGACACGAAATAAGTTCCGTGCGCCGGCAGTACCTCGAATCCAATCACGGCGAGGGCGTTCGCCAGGCGGTCGCGCTTTCGCGCCATATCGGCAGCCAGGGTATCGAAATAGCCGTCGCCCAGCCGCAGGCCGGTCGCCGTACCCCACTGCAGGTTGGGCGGCGTCGTAAAGGTCATGAACTGGTGCGTCTTGGCGATCGGTTTCATCAGTTCAGGTGCAGCCGTCACGTAGCCCACCTTCCAGCCGGTCAGGCTGAAACTCTTGCCGGCCGAGCCGATTCGTACCGAACGCTCGCGCATGTTCGGCAAAGTCATGATCGAGACATGGCGGCGGTCGTCGAAAATGATGTGCTCGTAGACCTCGTCGCACACCGCGATCGCATCGTGCCTGAGACAAAGATCCGCAATAAAGTCGAGTTCATCGCGGTCGAATACTTTCGAACACGGATTCATCGGCGTGTTGAACAGAATCAGCTTGGTCTTGCTGCTGAATGCCTTCGCCAGCTCTTCGCGCGGAAGACTCCAGCGCGGCGGCTCGAGCCGCACCAGTTTCGGGATTCCGCCGGCGCGGCGCACGATCGGCAAATAGGAATCGTAAAGCGGCTCGATCAACACCACTTCGTCGCCCGGCTCGATCAGCCCGAACAGGCAGTCCGCCAGCGCCTCGGTCGCGCCCGACGTGACCAGGACCTCGCTCTGCCAGTCCACTTCGAGGCCCTGGAATCGCTTGGCGTGGTCCGCCACAGCCTGGCGCAGTTCGGGGATGCCCATCATCGGCGGATACTGATTGTGGCCGTTGAGCAGAAACTCGGCCGCCGCCTGGCGCACCTCTTCCGGCCCCTTGTCGTCGGGAAAGCCCTGACCGAGATTGACCGACTGATACTGCCGGGCGAGCCCCGACATCACTTCGAACACGGTCGTGCCCAATCCGGACATCAGGGAGTTTGCGGGTTTCATCGAGTGATCCGTTGTGTGTTCGTTTTGCAGGCAGTTTGTTGCCTAATTTGAATCCAACTCGCCTAACCGACGAGCAATCCACCGCAGATTTCCATCTTCATATTTGTGGAAATTGCTGGCATCAAACTTGCCTCCATTTGGCGGTACGGGCTGTCTTTAGGCGGCGGCGCTGACGCGTCTGCATGCGGAGTGTTTTAAGCAAATGAAGAAGATCGAAGCGATCATCAAGCCCTTCAAACTCGACGAGGTCAAAGACGCCCTCAACCAGATCGGCCTCAAGGGCATCACCGTGCTCGAGGCCAAGGGCTTCGGCCGGCAGAAGGGCCACACCGAACTCTATCGCGGCGCCGAGTACGTGGTCGACTTCCTGCCCAAGGTAAAGATCGAGCTTATCATCGAGGACGAGATGGTCGAAAAGGCCGTCGAGGCGATCCGCAGCTCGGCGCATACCGGCCGCATCGGCGATGGCAAGATTTTCGTTTCGGGGATCGACGATGCCATTCGAATTCGTACTGGCGAGCGCGGTGACGCCGCCGTATGACACCTCTGCCTTTGGGGGCTGAGGACCAACCACAGAAGAGGGACGATCTGAATATGGACGCTAAACAAGTTCTCGCGATGATGAAGGAGAAGGACGTCAAGTTCGTTGACTTCCGCTTCACCGACCCTCGCGGCAAGTGGCAGCACACGGCGCGCATGGCTTCGGCCACCGACGAAAGCACCTTCGTCGACGGCGTGATGTTCGACGGCTCCTCGATCGCGGGTTGGAAGGCGATCAACGAGTCGGACATGATCCTGATGCCCGATCCCTCCACCGCCGTCCTCGATCCCTTCGCCGCCCAGACCACGCTGATCATCAGCTGCGATGTCGTCGAACCCTCGACCGGCCAGCTCTATGCCCGGTGCCCGCGCTCGACCGCCAAGCGCGCCGAGGCCTACATGAAGTCGTCCGGCATCGGCGACACCGCCGTGTTCGGACCTGAACTCGAGTTCTTCGTGTTCGACGACGTCCGCTTCGACGTCCAGATGCAGGGCAGCTTCTTCAAGGTCAATTCGAGCGAATCGCCGTGGAACACCGGCGCCGAGTTCGAAGGCGGCAACATGGGCCACCGTCCGGGCGTCAAGGGCGGCTACTTCCCCGTCCAGCCGGTCGACAGCCACAACGACCTGCGCGCCGAGATGATGTCGGTCGCGACCGAGATGGGTCTGGTCATGGAGATCCATCACCACGAAGTGGCGCCCAGCCAGAACGAACTGGGCTTCCGCTTCGACACCCTGGTGAAGACCGCCGACAACGTGCAGAAGTACAAGTACTCGCTGCATAACGTCGCCCACAGCTACGGCAAGTCGCTGACCTTCATGCCGAAGCCGATCTACGGCGACAATGGCTCGGGCATGCACACCCACCAGTCGATCTGGAAGGACGGCAAGCCGCTGTTCGCCGGTTCGGGCTATGCCGACCTGTCGGAGACGGCGCTGTACTACATCGGCGGCATCATCAAGCACGCCAAGGCGCTGAACGCCTTCACCAACGCCAGCACCAACTCCTACAAGCGCGTCATCCCGGGCTTCGAGGCACCGGTGCTGCTCGCCTACTCCTCGCGCAACCGCTCGGCCTCGTGCCGCATTCCGTATGCGGCCTCGCCGAAGGGCAAGCGCGTCGAAGTGCGCTTCCCGGATCCGTCGGCCAACCCGTACCTCGCTTTCGCGGCGATGCTGATGGCCGGCCTCGACGGCATCCAGAACAAGATCCATCCGGGCGACCCGATGGACAAGAACCTGTACGACCTGCCGCCGGAGGAACTCTCGAAGGTCCCGACCGTCGCCGGCAGCCTGCGCGAGGCGCTCAACGCGCTCGACGGCGACCGCACCTTCCTTACCAAGGGCGGCGTGTTCACCGACGACCAGATCGATGCCTACATGGAACTCAAGTGGGAAGAGGTCTACGCGTGGGAGCACCAGCCCGCGCCGGTCGAGTACAAGATGTACTACTCGGTCTGATTCTCACCTGGATCTACCCTACGGAAAGGCCGCCCTCACGGGCGGCCTTTTTGTTTGCCGGGTGCGACGTTTCAGTGGCGCGACAGGCTCATGCAGACCGCGGGCCTTCCGGCCCGCTCATGAATCACGATGCTGGTCTGAGGTATCCGCTGCCCGGAAGACGATGAGAGTACTCCCGCTTCATATCGTCCAGGAACGCCCGAACCTCCCTCTTCGAACGCAGCCCATACGTCTGCTTGCGCTTCGCCTCCTCCACGATAAGCCGCCGGTACTTCGGCGTGAGATGCTCGTCGCAGAGCCGAAGCACGCGATAGCTTTGCCGCGTACTTCTCCACATCGGACTGCCTTCTGGCCAGCCCTCGGGCAGAGCGAACAGCCCCTTCACGAATCGCTTGGTCACCCGCCAGGCGCACACGGGCAAAGGCGGATCGACATGAATCAGTGTGTCGGCTGCGGCGAATCGCTCCCAGGCCGACTTCACGTCGCCGAAGCCGTCGATGATCCATTCCTCGCGCAGCAACAGCTCGGCATGCTGCCGGAGATATTCTTCATGCGGCACCGGCTCGCCGCCGGGACGAAACTGGATCAGGTCGAGCGGATAGAGCGGCAAGCCGGTGACGTCGGCCAACCGTCGCGCCAGCGTCGACTTGCCACTGCCGGCATTCCCGAAAACCGCCACGCGCTTCATGCCCGCATCATAACCGAACTACTGGTGGTATCGCCGGCCTGTCCCAGGGACCGGACCCTCACCGTGGCATCAGCCCGCAAGGTCCGGACGAACCCGCGGTTCGCCAAGCTCCGGGGCGATTGCGGCGATGTCCGAAAAATAGATCTCAAGATAGCGCGCGATTAGGCGCTGCAACTCACCGGTCGGCTGCCTGTCGCCGTCGGCCACCGTCATGACCGTGTCAGTCGGTGTCTGAATCCACATCATCGAACTGGCAGGCGCGTCCAGCAGTCCTTCGAAGCCGATAATGCCGAAGCCCATCGCGCTCAACGAGCGTGCATGCCGCGTGAAGGGGTTGTCCAAAGCCAGATCCCCCAGAGCGAAGACCAGCTTCCCCCGGCTGCCGTCAGGCAGCTCGATCTCATACTGGCGCGAGGCATCCTTGAACATGGCCGCACTTCTATGGGGGAATCGAGCCTGACGCCATGCGTCCTATTTTCGGATCATGGAAAGCGGCGCTGTCGCGGCGCGCCCTTTTGTCGGAAACTGTTCACCCGCTTTCGCCGAAGGGCAAAGGCGACACAAGTAGGTGAGGAAATCGATGGGCTGGATGGACGACGCAATGGTGGAACTGCGCCCCTGGATCGGGCGCGTGCGGATCACCGAGGACGATATCGGCATGATGTCGGTACGCCGCGTAGCCTCGACCTTCGACGTCGATCCCGACAGCATCAAGAAGGGTGATCCCCTGCCGCCGCACTGGTTCGGCGTCTTCTTCGGCGAGACCATCGTGCAGGGCGAACTTGGGCCTGACGGCCACCCCAACAAGGGCATCGTGCTGCCGCCCATTCCGATGCCGCGCCGCATGGGCGCGGGCCGGCGGACGCAGATCATGGCCCGACTCAAGGCTGGCATTCCGGCCGTCAAGAAAGCGGAGGTCGCAGACATCGTTCCCAAGTCGGGCCGCTCCGGCGACATCTTCGTGCTGACCATGCGTCACACCATCGAGCAGGAAGGCAAGGTCATCGCCATCGAGACCTTCGATGCGATCTACCGTCCGGCCGTGCCGCCCGGCCAGAAGACCACGGCGACGGTGCCGCACCCGGCACGCACGGACCACAGGTGGAACGCGATCACCAATCTCACCAACACGCTCAACTTCCGCTACGGCGCGATCACCTGGAACGCCCACCGGATCCACTACGACGGCGACTACACGCGCAGCGAAGAAGGCTACCCCGCGATCGTCTCCAACGGCGGCCTCTCCATGCACCTGATGATCAATGCCGCACTGAAGCACGCCAAGGGCGAACTCAAGGGCATCACCGCCCGCCTCGTCCATCCGCTCTGGGTCGGCGAGATCATCGACGTCCGCGGCGACGACCAGGCCGCCGACGGCAAGCTCAAGATTTGGGCGGCCGACAAGAACGGCACGTTGTGCGGCGAGATGGACCTGGAGTTCGGCAAGTGAGTACCACTCCGCAATCCAAGGGTCCGCTCGACGGCGTCAAGGTCGTCGACCTCACCACCATCGTCGTCGGCCCGATCTGCACGCGTACGCTCGCCGACTATGGCGCCGAAGTGATCAAGGTCGAGGCGCCGGGCGGCGACCTCCTGCGCACCATGGCCGAGGGCAGTCGCAATCCCGGCATGTCGGGCAAGTTCATCAATTTCAACCGCAACAAGCGCTCGATCGGCCTCGATATCAAGAAGCCGGAAGGCCTCGAGGCGATGCGCCGCCTGATCGACAAGGCCGACGTGTTCGTGAGCAACGTGCGGCCCGATGCACTGACCCGCGCCGGCCTCGATTACGCGACGCTCTCGAAGACCAACCCGCGCCTGATCGTCTGCTCCATCCTGGCGTTCGGCCGCGGCGGCCGCTACTACGGCCGCCCCGCCTACGATCCCGTCATCCAGAGCCTGTCCGGCGTTGCCGGCACGATCGCGCGCGCCACTGGCGAACCGCGTTTCGTGCCGATGGTGATGACCGACCACACCAGCGGGCTTATCGCCGCCCAGGCAATCGGCTTCGCCCTCTATCGCCGCGAAAAGACAGGCAAGGGTGAAGCGATTGACGTGCCGATGCTCGAGAACATGACCTCGTTCGTTTCCAGCGAGCACATGGGCGCCATGACCTTCGATCCGCCGGTCGGCCCCTCGGGCGACGGCCGCCTGCTCAGCCCCAACTACAAGCCGGTGCCGACCAAGGACGGCTACGTCACGGTGCGGCCCAACACCAACGTGCAGGCCTTCGCGTTCTTCGATGCGATCGGCAAGCCGGAGCTGAAGACCGATCCGCGCTTCAACAGCGCCGCGGCGCGAACCAGGAACGCAGCGGCCTATTTCGAGGTCCAGACCACCAGCCTCGGCCACAAGACGACCGACGAGTGGGTGGAATTGTTCGACAAACTCGACGTGCCGGCCGCCCGCTACAACACAATTGACGAGTTGCTGACCGACCCGCACCTCACCGACGTCGGCTTCTTCAAGGAAGAGCAGCATCCGAGCGAGGGCAAGATCAAGCGCACAAGGCTCGCCAACACCTTCTCCGGCGGCGCCCGAAGCAACGAGACCCCTGCCCCGCTGATGGGTCAGCACACTCGCGAGATCCTAAAGGAAGCCGGCTTCAGCCCGGCCGAGATCGACGCCATGGTCGCCGGCGGCGCCGCAATTTCACCTTGACTTTATATTGCGATAAACGCAACATCAGGCGGGAGACCCGGATCCGTGGTGCGCGATCGGACGTGCCCGAAGCGCGGGGACCATCGGAGACGCCAGCTTCGGGCTGGATGGATGATGGTATTGGCCGCGCGCCTGGATGAGCGCTGCTTCCGTGGGGGTGGCCCGCCGCAAAGCCATTAGTGGCGTGGTTCCCAGTGGCGCCCGTTAGATTCCCGTCAGACTGACGGGAGTTCCATATCGTCCCCCCACATCTTGAAGTCGCCGGCCCGCCCAACAGTACAATATTCCGCTTTTAGCGCCGTGCCGCCCTTCTCGCGTACACGCAACGGGTTGGGGTAGTTACCCAAGGTAACCGTTAGATTCCCGTCAGATTCCGCGGCTCATCCAATATCTTGTGATCTGGCATTGCCTGACGGCTACAGCGCCGGCGAGCACCGCCCTATCGCTCAGAACGGCTTGTCCCCGGCGATCAGCACCCGCTGCATGATGCGGTTCTCTCCCATCGGATAATCGACATCGACGCGATGCATGGTGGCGCGGTTGTCCCAGATCACACAGTCTCCCACCGTCCAGCGGTGCGCCACATGGAAGCGAGCTTGCCGGGTGTGCGCGGCCAATTCGTCGAGCAGCGCGTCGCTTTCGGCGCGCGGCAAGCCGACGATGCGGTCAAGGCGATTGAAGTTGAGGTACAGCGCCTTCTTGCCGTTGTCAGGATGAGTGCGCACCAGGGGATGCTCGACATCCGGCGTCTCGGCGATCTCCTGTGCTGTTCGCGGCGACGGCCGATTTCGGGCGCGTGCCGTGTCGTAGCCATGGATGGCGCGCATGCCGTCGATACGCCGCCGCGTCGCCTCGGGCAGCGCCTCGTAGGCGGCGCGCATGTTGCAGAACCAGGTACGACCGCCGTGGCCCGGAATCTCCATGGCGTGCAGCAACGTCGCCTTGGCCGGCGTCGCCATATAGGAATCGTCCGTGTGCCAGTCCTCGGCACGAAGAGCCGTCTTGTCGGTCGTACCGTCGGCCTTCAGCGTCGAGACCATCACCGACACTTCGGGAATGTCGCCGGTGCGTTTGTAGCGCAGCAACTGTGGCACGGGCCGGCCGAACGCCGACGAGAAGTCGCGCATTTCGATCGGGCTCATCACAGGCCCGGGAATTTCCAGCAAAAGGTACTCGGCCAGTGCCGCGTTGAGCGCCGCGGCGACCTCGGGTTCGCGCGCCGTCGAGCGGTCGAGCCCTTCGATGCGGGCGCCGATCGCGCCGTTCAGCGGCACGACCTTAAGGCCCGCAACATTGACCAGTGTGTCCATGGACGCAGCCTAGCGCGCGAACAGCCCGGAAACCAATGCCCTCAGCCAGGCCCGGACAGTCCGGACCATTTCCCTCGCCTTTTGCCAGGCCGGCATGGCGCGCACGAAGGCATAGATCCAGTCGCGCCAGGCGAAGAACCAGGTATCGACGCGCGCGTACCAGCCGAGCGTCATCAGCGTCGGCCGCAGGATGCGGTATAGCCGCGCCAATAGCGCCGTCGCGACCAGCTTGGCCGCGACCACCACGACCACGGCGGTGGTGTAGTAGCCGTTGATCACGAACCACACGGCGGAGAGCTTCACGGGCAGGATCAGGGCCGATGGCCCGATGAAGGCAATGAAGGCGCCCCAGGGCGGCAGGGTCTCCAGCCAGGCTTCGAAGCGCGCGATCCACGGCAGGCGGGCAAACGCCGCCATGGCGGCGTTGAGGTATTTGATCAGGACCTGTTCGAAAAAGACGATCGCAGCGGCGATCGGCACCAGCAACAGTTCCAGGCCACGCTTGAGACGCGGATTCATCGTTCAAGCATGTAGCGGTTGCGTGGCTCCAAACAAGAAGGGCCGCCTGTCCGGGCGGCCCTGCTGTCCAAAAGATTAATCGCCTACTCGGGCTTGACGCCGGCGGCGCGCACTGCCGGGACCCATTTGTCGATCGAGGCCGTGAGCAGATTGCCCAGCGCCGCAGGCGCCGCCTCTTCCTTGGTCGGAAGCTCAACCGCGAGCTCGGTCAGACGCTTGCTGACGTTCGGATCGGCCAGCGCCTTGACCAGCGCGTCGTTGATCTTGGCGATGCTGTCCTTCGCCATGCCCTTCGGCCCGAAGAAGCCGTTCCAGATCGCGACCTCGTAGCCCTTGAGACCGGCTTCATCGATGGTCGGCACGTTCGGCAGCTGCGGCAGGCGCTTGAGCGAGGAGACGCCCAGCGCCTTGATGTTGCCGCTGTTGATCTGCGCCAGCACATTCACCGCCTGGTCGACCATGTAGTCGAACTGGCCGGCGACCAGGTCATTGAGGGCCGGACCGGTCCCCTTGTACGGGATCTCCAGCACGTCGACCTTCATCATGCTGTTCAGCATCAGGCCGCCGAGATGCGAGGCGGCGCCGATGCCGGCCATGCCATACTGCACCTTCTTCTGGTTGGCCGTGACGTAGGCCTGGAATTCCTTGAAGTCCTTGGCCGGCAGGTCCTTCTTCGTGACCAGCACCATCGGGTTGGTGCCGCCGAGGCCGATCGGCTCGAGATCCTTCTGGCTGTCGTAGGGCAGCGACTTGTACAGCGCGATGTTGACCGCGAGCGTGCCCATGTGGGTGAACAGCAGCGTGTAGCCGTCTTTGGCCGCCTTGGCTGCCTTGTTGACGCCGATCGTGCCGCCGGCGCCGCCAACATTCTCGACCACCATCTGCTGACCGAGAATCTCGCTCATCTTGCCGCACAGGATGCGGGCCAGCGCGTCGGTCGGACCACCCGCGGCGAACGGCACGATCACGGTGATCGGCTTGGACGGATAGGCGGCCTGGGCTTGCGCCTTGGCGGCAATGGCCGCGAGGGTGGCCGCGCTCGCGGTGGCCAGCAGGTGACGTCGACGAAATTCCATAGCAGAACCCCTTTTGGGGGCGTGCTGCTACACTGTCTTCACAAGCTCCGCAATAGCCGCTCCGACGGTCTTTGTATCGCCGTTCCCGCCGAGGTCCTTGGTTCGAGGGCCGCCCTCGACCAAAGAGGCCGCAATGGCGCGCTCGATGGCCTCGGCGGCCTCGGGGTAGCCCAAATGCCGCACCATCATGGCCCCGGACCAGATCTGGCCGATCGGGTTGGCGATGCCCTTTCCGGCGATATCCGGGGCCGAGCCGTGCACCGGCTCGAACATCGAGGGGAACTTGCGCTCGGGGTTGATGTTGCCCGACGGCGCCACGCCGATCGACCCGGTAAGTGCGGGGCCAAGATCCGACAGGATGTCGCCGAACAAGTTGGAGCCGACCACAACGTCGAACCAGTCCGGATTGCGCACGAAGTGCGCGGTCAGGATGTCGATGTGATACTGATCCGCCTTGATGTTCGGGTACTTCTTGCGCATCGCGTCGAAGCGCTCGTCCCAGAACGGCATGGTGTGGATGATGCCGTTCGACTTGGTCGCCGACGTCACGTGCTTCTTCTTGGTCGTGCTGGCGAACTCGAAGGCGAACTTGAGCACGCGATCGACGCCCTTGCGGGTGAAGATCGCCTGCTGGATCGCCATCTCGTCGTCGGTTCCCTGGAACATGCGGCCACCGATCGAGCTGTACTCGCCTTCGGTGTTCTCGCGGACCACCCAGAAATCGATCTCGCCCGGCTTGCGGTTGGCGAGCGGCGACGGCACCCCCTCGAACAGGCGCACCGGGCGCAGGTTCACGTACTCGTCGAACTCGCGGCGGATCGGGATCAGCAGCCCCCACAGCGAGACGTGGTCGGGCACGCCCGGCCAGCCGACAGCGCCGAGGAAGATGCTCTCGAAGCCCTTCAGCGTCTCCATGCCGTCGTCCGGCATCATCTTGCCGGTCTTGGCGAAGCGGTCGCACGACCAGTCGAAGTCGGTGAATTCGAGCTGAAAGTTGAAGCGCCGGGCTGCGGCCTCGAGCACGCGCACGCCCTCGGGCAAAACTTCCTTGCCGATTCCGTCCCCCGGAATGAGCGCGATCTTGTGCT
Organism: uncultured Alphaproteobacteria bacterium; assembly: GCA_963923875.1. Classification (GTDB taxonomy): domain Bacteria; phylum Pseudomonadota; class Alphaproteobacteria; order Reyranellales; family Reyranellaceae; genus Reyranella. The sequence goes on along the minus strand of CAWUOG010000007.1, from coordinate 2,766 downwards.
TGGCCATGCGTTTCCTCTCCTCGGTCGGAACGACGTATACTGAATGGGCATTCAGGAGCAAGTCATGGCCTTCGACCTGAAAATCACCGGCGGAACGATCGTCGACGGGACCGGCAAGCCCGGCTTCGCGGGCGATATCGGCATCAAGGACGGCAAGGTGGTTGCGCTGGGCAAGGCCGAGGGGCCGGCGGCGGCCACGATCGACGCGGCGGGCCGCATCGTGGCTCCCGGTTTTGTCGACGTGCACACGCATTACGACGCGCAGGTCCTGTGGGACCGCATGCTCTCGATCTCGCCGTGGCACGGCGTGACCACGACCGTTATCGGCAATTGTGGCTTCGGGGTCGCGCCGACCCGGGCGGCGCATCGCAAGCTGATCATGCAGACGCTGGAGAAGGTCGAGGGCATGAGCCTCGAGGCCCTCGAAGCCGGTCTCGGCACCGCCTGGCCCTTCGAGACCTTCCCGCAGTATCTCGACACCCTCGAGAAGCAGGGTTCGGCGATCAACATCGCGGCCCTGTTCGGCCACACGCCGCTACGTCTCTACGTGATGGGCGAGGAGTCGACCGAACGCGCAGCGACGCCGGACGAGATCGCGCGGATGAAGACGCTCGTGCGCGAGGCGATGGATGCCGGCGCGATCGGCTTCGGCACCTCCGTGTCGGTCAGCCATAATGGCTATGCCGGCAAGCCTGTGCCCTCCCGCCAGGCCACCGTCGAGGAAATGGACGCGCTGGTCTCGGTGATGGGCGAGCTGAAGCGTGGCCTGATGCAGATCACCATCGGCCGCGACTTCTCCACGCGCCACATGGCCGAGGTCAGCCGCAAGTATCAGATCCCGGTGACGTGGACCGCCCTGCTCTCGCATCTGTACGGACCCGGCGGCCACCGCAAGCAGCTCGACCTCGCCGCCGAGCAGCGCAAGTCGGGCGCCGTGGTGATCCCGCAAGTGAGCTGCCGGCCGCTGAACTTCGAGGTTACTTTCGCCGAGCCGTTCATCTTCGACGTCATGCCCTTCATGAACGAACTGGCGAAGGCCGACGCGAAAGAGCCCGGCACGCGCCGCCGCGCCTACGCCGATCCGGCGTGGCGCGAAAAGCTGCGCAGCGAGGTGACGCCACTGTTCCGCAACTGGTGGGATCGCGTCGTCATCGGCTGGTCGCCGTCGCACCGCGAACTCGAAGAGCAGCCGCTTACCGCGGCCGCGGCCAGGCTCGGCAAGGATCCGGTCGACCTCGCGCTCGACATCTCGCTCGCCGACGACCTGCAAACGCGTTTCCGCATGGCCGTGATGAACTTCGACGAGAAGGAAGTGGCCGAGCTGATCACCGATCCGCACACGGTGATCGCGTTGAGCGACGCCGGCGCCCATGCCAGCCAGCTCTGCGATGCCTGCTACTCGACGCATCTGCTCGGGCACTGGGTGCGCGAACGCAAGACGTTCACGATCGAGCAGGCCGTGCATCAACTCACGCAGCGGCCGGCCGAAATGTTCGGCATTACCGATCGCGGCGTGCTCGCCCAGGGCCGGCCGGCCGACGTCGTGGTGTTCGATCCGGCGACCGTCGGGCCGGGCCCGCTGAAGCGCGTCTACGACCTGCCTGCGGGCGCCGACCGCCTGATCGCGGAAGCCTCGGGCATCGACGCCGTGATCGTCAACGGCCGTGTGATCCGCCGCGATGGCAAGGATGCCGTCGCCGCCAACGACCGCCTGCCCGGCCGCGTGCTGCGGCACGGGCGTGCTGCTTAACCGGAGGGAAAGTCATGATCCACGTCGTCGCCATCATCACCGCCAAGCCCGGCAAGCGCGCCGAGGTGCTCGCGAACTTCAAGGCCAACGTGCCGGCAGTGCACGCCGAGAAAGGCTGCATCGAGTATGGCGCCACGGTCGACACCGACGGCGGCCCATTCGCCAAGTTCGGTCCCGACACTTTCGTCGTGATCGAGAAGTGGGCGACCATGGACGATCTCAAGGCGCACGGCGCCTCGGAGCACATGAAGGCCTACGCCGCCAAGAACAAGGACCTGCTGGCCAACCGGGCCGTCCACGTCCTGCAGAACGCCTGACAGTCGGTCCGATGAGCAGTGGTCGGAGGCTGTTCGACAGCCACTTCCACGTCATCGACCATCGTTTTCCGCTGGTCGCCAACCAGGGCTATACGCCGCCGCCCTTCTCGCTTGCGGACTACCGTTCCGCGGCAAAACCGCTCGGGGTTCAGGGCGGCGCCGTCGTCTCGGGCTCGTTCCAGGCATTCGATCAGAGCTACCTTCTCGCCGCCCTCGCGGCGCTGGGACCGGGCTGGGTCGGGGTCACGCAGATTCCTGAGGACTGTCCGGACGCCGAGATAGCAAGGCTCGGTGCGGCTGGCGTGCGCGCCGTCCGATTCAATATCGTGCGCGGGGGTGCAGGCGATTTCGACCGGATCAAGGCGCTGGCCAGACGCTGCCATGCCGTCGCGGGCTGGCATTGCGAACTCTATGTCGATGCCGCGACTCTCGCGTCGGAGGTCGACCGCCTGGCCGGCCTGCCGAAAGTGTCGATCGATCACCTCGGCATGACCGAGGCCGGCCTGCCGGTGCTGCTGAGGCTGGTCGAGGCCGGCGTGCACGTGAAGGCTACCGGCTTTGGGCGGGTCAAACTCGACGTCGCGAGGGCGCTCGAAGCGATCGCCGCGACCAACCCGGCGATGCTGGTCTTCGGCACCGACATCCCGTCGACCCGCGCGCCGCGGCCGTTCGAGGCGGCTGACATCGATCTGGTCGAGA
>CAWUOG010000006.1:0-27175 GCA_963923875.1 uncultured Alphaproteobacteria bacterium | reverse complement strand
CCCACCGCGGCGGACAACTACAAGATCGTGGCCCGCGCCGAGGAACTCGGCTTCTCCCACGCCTGGTTCTACGACACGCAAATGCTGAGCGCCGACTGCTTCGTCGCCATGGGCGCGGCGGCGGTTCACACGAAGAAGATCCGGCTGGGCACCGGCGTGCTGGTGCCGTCCAATCGCATTGCGCCGGTCACCGCCAATGCGCTGGCGACACTCAACCAACTGGCCCCCGGCCGCATCGATTTCGGCGTTGGCACCGGCTTCACGGCGCGGCGCGCCATGGGCTTCGGCGCGATCAAGGTCAAGGACATGGAAACTTACGTGCATCAGGTCTATGGCCTGTTGCGCCGCGAGACAGTCGATTTCGAGATGGAGGGCGAGAAGAAGAAGATTCGCTTCCTCAATCCCGAGCTGCCGCTGTTCAACACCCGGGATCCGATTGCACTGCACTTCTCGGCCTTCGGGCCGCGCACGCGTGCGCTCACCGCCAAGTTCAAGGCGGGCTGGATCGACTTCGTCGGCAAGGTCGAGAACGGCGTCAAGGAAGTGACGGCGATGAAGGAAGCCTGGGCTCAGGCGGGGCATGCGGCGAGTGATCTTCGGGCAACCGCGTTCGCGCTGGGCTGCGTGCTGGCCGACGGCGAAAAGGCGGATTCGGCCCGCGCCATGGCGCAGGCCGGCCCGCGCGCGGCGGTGATGCTGCATCGTGCCGCCGACGAGGCGCTGGTCGGCCTGAAGCCCGGTGTCGCCATGCTGCGTACGCCCGAGATCGACGGTTACATCGAGGCGATGCGAAAGCATCCCGCCGAGGCGCGCTACCTCGAGAACCATCGCGGCCATCTGATGTTCGTCAAGGACGAGGAGAAGAAGTTCGTCACCGCCAAGATGATCGCCGAGACCTCGTTCACCGCAAGCGAGGCGGAGATCAAGACGCGCATCGAGGCGCTGAAGGCCGCGGGCTACACGCAGTTCACGATTCAGCTCGTGCCGGGACAGGAGTCCGCCATCGCCGATTGGGCGCGCATCGGGAAGGCCTTTGCGTGAAGGCCGAAAAGTGAAAATCGGCATCTCCTTCAGCTTCCAGGCCCATCGCGGACTCGGCGAGCCCTACGACAGGGCCTATCGCGAGGGGCTGGAGCTGGCGGCCGAGGCGAGCCGGCTGGGCATCGATTCGATCTGGGCCAGCGAGCATCACGGCGAACCGGACGGCTACTGCCCGTCGCCGGTCGTTGCCTGCGCCGCGCTCGCCGTTGCGGCGCCGAACTGCCGGATCGGGCAGGGGGTCGCGCTGGCGCCGCTGCACGGCCATCCCATGCGCATGGCCGAGGATCTGTCGGTGGTGGACAATCTCTCGAGTGGTCGCATCGAGATCGGGCTGGGGCAGGGCTATCGCCCGGCCGAATTCGATCAATTCGGCTGGAACTACAAGACCCGCACCCGCGCCTTCGAGGAGGCGCTGGAGATCCTCGAAAAGGCCTGGACCGGGGAGGCCTTCGACTACGCAGGCAAGATCTACAGCGTGAAAGGCGGCTTGCTGCGGCCGCCGCCGGTCAAGCCCGGCCGCCTGCCGCTCTGGATCGGTGCGGCGCACCCCAAGGCGCGCGCCCGCGCGGTGCGCCACCGCGCCGGCTTTCTGGTGGCGCCGCTCGCCGAACTGTCGCTGGTCGAATACCAGTTCAAGTCATTCGACGCGGAGGCCGAGCAACAGGGCGCCGGACGTCTGCCGCGCGCGGTGATGCGCGAAATCCTGGTCGGCGATTCCGCCGCCGATGCAATAAGGCGACACCAGCCCTTCATCGACGAGGTCTATCGTGTGCAATACAAGCCCGAGCGCATCGGCCTCACCTATGTCGACAAGGCGACCGGCGAGAGGAAGCCGCTGACCTCGGACAATCCCTACTTCATGTCCGAGGAATTCATGCAGGAGCGCTGGCTGCTCGGCACGCCAGCCGAGATCGCGGCCAAGCTCGTCAAGTGGCAGCCTCGGCTCAAGATGGATCACCTGATCTTCACGCCGCGTCCGCCCGGCATGTCGCTGCGCCAGGCGGTGGACGAGGTTGCTGCGATTGCGAAGGACGTGCTTCCCGTACTGCGGGCTATTTGACCTTCGGAATGACCTCTTCGCCGAACATCTGCATCTGATCGATCAGCTCCTGAACGGAGTTCGCCGCGAAGTAGAGGCCGAGCAGGTGGGTAACCCCGGCTTCCTTGAAGGCCTGCGCCTTTTCAACGATCTCGGCGGGTGTGCCGATCAAATTGATCTCCTCGTGCGTCGCCGTGCCCTGGCCCTTCAACGTCGACTTCTGTAGCGAGACCAGATGCTTATTCATCTGGCTCTTGCGGAAATTCTCGACCGCCTGCTCGTGCGTACTGCCGACATGCACGACGAATTGCGGGCAAACCTCGATCTCGCGCCAATCGCGGCCCGCCTTGTCGGCTTCTTCCTTCAACATCTTCACGCCGGCTCTCACGCGGTCGACATGGATGCCGGCTGGAAGCCAGCCGTCGCCCCATTTCACGGCACGGGTGATGTTGTTGAAGTTGTTGCCGCCGACATAGATCGGAAGCTTTTTCTGTAGTGGCTTGGGAAACAGTTCGACGTCCTTGAATTTGTAGTAGCGGCCGTCGAAGCTCGCGACACGCTGGCTGTAGAGCAGCTTCAGCGCCTGAAGACCCTCATCGACGATATCGCCGCGGTCGAGCTTGCTGTCGGGCTGCAGCGCCTTGAATTCCTCGCGGTAGGCACCGATGCCGAGACCGAGCTCCAGTCTTCCCTTGCCGAAATGGTCGAGTGTCGCGACCTGCTTGGCCAGCACCACGATGTCGTGGCGCATCGGCAGCACGATCACGCCTGTGCCGACCTTGATGGTCTTCGTCTCCGACAGCACGAATGCGTAGGTGACCAGCGGCTCCCAGAAGCGCGGCGGCACCGGGAACTCGGCGCGCACGTAGTTCTGGGTCGTCATGTGGTCATTGCCCCACACCGAGTCGTAGCCGAACTTCTCGGCGGCCTGGGCAATCCGGATCACGTTTTCGGGGTCCGAGAACGGGATCGGATAGGTCAGGCCTTCCATTCCGGTGGGCAGGCCGGCACTCACGCGCATGTCGGAGACTCCTCTACTCGGCCGCGGCAGCACGCAGCTTCGACGTTTCGCTCTCGTCGACGGTGCCGTCGTCGTTGACGGCAACGCCGTAGTCGCGCCGCGCAGCCTCCGACGAGATGAAGCCCAGCCGCACGTCTTCGGCGACGGCGCCGGCCGGCCGCTTGCGCGGATTGCCCAGGCCGCCGCCGCCCGGCATGCGGATGACGATGCGGTCGCTCTTCGGCACGGTCTGCACGCCCATGCCGCGCAGCTTCTTGCCCGACCCCAGAGTCAGGATGCCGGCCGCCCCGTTGTGGCCGCCGTCGCGGCCGCGCGGCGGATGATCGATGCGGTCGTAGTAGGCTGAGATCGAGAAGGGCGCATCGTCGAGCGATGCCACCTCCATGATCTGGCCCAGGCCGCCGCGGAATTCGCCGGCGCCGCCGGAATCCTGCCGGTATTCCTTCTTCCAGAAGAGCAGGGGCGACACCGCCTCATTGACCTCGATCGGCACGTTGCGCACACCGCTCGGGAACGCCGTCGCGGATAGCCCGTCACGGCCGGGACGCGCGCCTGTACCACCCGAGTGGAAGCTCATGATGGTGAAGGGCCGGGCGTTCACCGTTTCGGAGGGATCGCCGTCGGTCGAGCCGGGACCGCCCAGCGCCATCACATTCCAGAGGCACGAGGTCCCCTCGGCCGGTACCGCATTGCCCATCGCCTGGTGCAGGCAGCCGAACATCACGTCGGGCAGCATCTGGCCGGTGACGTGACGGGCGCAGACCGGCGCCGGTTTCTTCGCGTTGAGGATCGTGTTCTCGGGCGCGGTGACACGAATCACCGACAGAGAGCCCTCGTTGTTTGGCACCTTGGGGGCGACGATGCACTTCACGCCGAACGAGGCATAAGCCTCTGTATAGCACACCGGCACGTTGATGCCGTAGCCGGAGACGGCGGACGTGCCCGCAAAGTCGACATCGATGCCGGTCGGCCCGATCTTCATTGTCGCGACGAGATTGATCGGCTTGTCGTAGCCGTCGACCGTCATCGAGAACTTATACTCGCCGGGCTTGATCTTGTTGATCAGGTCCAGCGATGCGGCCTTGGACTTCTCGAGGACATGCGTGCCCAGCCGGTCGAGATCGTCGATGGCGAATTCGTCCATCATCTCGATCAGGCGGCGGCAGCCGATTTCATTGCAAGTCGCGAGCGAGTAGAGATCGCCCACCACCTGCACCGGTTCGCGCACGTTGGCGGCGACGATGTCGACCAGCGTCTGATCGACGGTGCCGCCCTTGGCGAAGCGCATCAACGGGATGAACAGGCCTTCCTCGTAGTTGGTGCGCGCGTCGGTGGTCATGCCGCGGCCGCCGATGTCGACGACGTGGCAGGTCGAGGCGAACAGCGCGACCATCTTGCCGCGCCGGAAGGTCGGCGTGACGAAGGTGAAGTCGTGCAGATGGCCAGTGCCCTTCCACGGGTCGTTGGTCAGGAAGATGTCGCCTTCCTTCATCGTCTCGGCCGGGAAGCGGTCGAGGAAGTGATAGACCGCGCGCGCCATCGAGTTGATGTGGCCCGGCGTACCGGTGACCGCCTGGGCCAACATTCGGCCCTTTAGGTCGAACACGCCGGCCGACAGGTCGCCGGCTTCGCGCGTGGAGGTCGAGAAGCCGGTGCGCATCAGCGCCAGCGCCTGTTCCTCGACGACCGCGATCAGGCGGTCCCACATCAACTGCATGCGGATCGGCGAAAGAGGATCGTTGATGCTCATGATGCCACCTTTTCCAGCAGGATGGCGCCGATCGGGCTCAGCCGGGCAGCGAAGCTCTTCGGCACGATGGTCGTGGTCTCGTCCTCGGCGATGACGGCAGGGCCGGGAATGAAGCTGCCGACCTTGAGATCGGCGCGATGATAAACCGGCATTTCCTTCATGTCCTGATCGGCCGGGTCGTATACTGCGCGTTTGTTGCGCGGTGTCGCCGCGATGTCAGCCGGCTGCGGCGGCGCCTTCGGGAAAGGCGGCTGCTCGGCGGCGAGCCGCAGCGTCCAGTTCATGATCTCGACGCTGAGGCCCGGGATGGTCCGGCCGAAGGTTGCGGCGTAACCGTCCTCGTAGAGCTTGATCAGCTTCTCGCGCGAAGCAGCGGTGAATTCGCCCGGCGGCAGGTCGACGGTGATCTCGTGGCCCTGGCCGCGGTAGCGCATGTCGGCGGTGCGGGTCGCGACCAGCTTGGCGTCGGGAGCGCCAGCCTTCACGACAGCCTCGGCCTCGGCATACATCTCGGCGAACAGCTTGTTGACGAACGCCGGGTCGAACTTGTCGGCGTCGAGCTGGACGTAGCGGCTGCGGACGATGTCATAGGCGACCGGCGCCATCAGGAAGCCGACGGCGGAGCCGACGCCGGCACCCGACGGGACCAGGACGCGGCTGATGCCGAGTTTTTCGGCCAACCGTGCGGCATGGATGGGGGCAGCGCCGCCGAAGGCGATCATGGTGCGGTCTTGCAGCTCCTTGCCGCGCTCCACGGCATGGACGCGGGCAGCGTTGGCCATGTTCTCCTCGACGATCTCGCTGATGCCGAATGCCGCATCGAGACGCTTGAGCTGCAGGGCGGTGCCGACCGCCTTGTCGACGGCAGCGCCCGCCTTCTCGGGCAGGAGCTTGATCGAGCCGCCGGCGAAGTAGCCGGGATCGAGCCGGCCTAGAACGACATCGGCATCGGTCACGGTCGGCTCGGTGCCTCCGCGACCGTAGCTCGCCGGACCCGGCTCGGCGCCGGCGCTCTCCGGGCCGACATTGATACGGGAAAGCGAGTCGACATGGGCGATCGAGCCGCCGCCCGCCCCGATCTCGACCATCTCGATGACCGGGATGCGCAGCGGCAGGCCCGAGCCTTTGAGGAAGCGGTATTGGCGCGCGACCTCGAAGGTGCGCGAGTGCTGCGGTTCGCCATTGTCGATCAGGCAGATCTTGGCGGTGGTGCCGCCCATGTCGAACGACAGCACCTTGTCGAGGCCGCACTGACGGGCGAGCGCTGCCGCCAGAATGGCGCCGCCGGCCGGCCCGGACTCGACCAGGCGGATCGGGAATTTGCGCGCCGTGTCGAGAGCGGTCAGGCCGCCGCCCGATGTGATCATGAACAGCGGGCAGGCGACGCCACGCTCCTTCAGCGCCTTGTCGAGGCGGCCGAGATAGCGGTCCATCACCGGCTGCACGTAGGCGTTGGCGACCGCGGTTGACCAGCGCTCGTACTCGCGGATCTCGGGCGAGACCTCGCTCGACAGCGTGATCGAGATGCCGGGCAACAGGTCGGCCAGGATGTCGCGAGTACGTCGCTCATGCTTGCCGTCGAGATAGGCGTGCATGTAGCCGATGGCGATCGCCTCGATGCCGGCGGCCTTCAGCCTGGGTGCGAGCGCGCGTACCGCGCCCTCGTCCAGCGGGATCAGCACGTTGCCACGGCCGTCCATGCGCTCGGGAATGCCGAAGCGCAGGTCGCGCGCCACCAGCGGCGGCGGCTTGACCATGAAGATGTCGTACTGCTCGAAGCGGTGCTCGAAGGCGATCTCGATCGAATCGCGAAAACCCTCGGTCACGATCAGTGCCGTCTTGGCGCCCTTGCGCTCGATGATGGCATTGGTTGCGAGCGTCGTGCCGTGAATGATCAGGCCGAAATCACCCGGCTTGGCGCCGGAGAGCTTCATGATCTCGGCCATGCCGGTCAGCACGCCTTCTTCCGGCGCGCGCGGCGTGGTCAGCACCTTGGTGCTGGTGCGCTTGCCGTTCCATTCGAGGCAGAGGTCGGTGAAGGTGCCACCGATGTCGACTGCCAGCCTTGCCTTTTCCATTGCGCAATCCCTCTCTACGCCGCCGTCTGTTGAATATTTCCCCCGAGATAGGCCTGCCGGATGCGCTGGTCGGTGCGCACTTCTGCAGCCGGGCCCTCCATGAAAAGCCGTCCCTGTTCCATGACCAATGCGCGATCCGAGATCAACAGCGCGCCCCGCACATTCTGTTCAACCACCAGCACGGTGACGCCCGCCGCCGCGATGCGCTGTACCGTGGTGAAGACGTCGCCCTGCATCTTGGGCGAGAGGCCGAGCGACGGCTCGTCGAGCAGCAGCAAAGCTGGCTCGACCAGCATGACCATCGCCATCTCCAGGATCTGCTGCTCGCCGCCCGAAAGGTTGCCGGCGTCGGTGCGCCACTTCTGGCGCAGCATCGGAAACAGCCCCGTGACCCGGTCGATTGCGGCATCGTGCCGGGCGCCGGGCAGCGTATAGCAGCCCATCTTGAGGTTCTCGGCGACCGACATGGACGGGAAGTTGCAGCGCCCCTGGGGCACGAAGCCGACGCCGCGCTTGAGTCGCTCCCAGGGCGGCAGGCGCTCGATCGTCTCGCCCTTGAAGACGATCTGGCCCGAGAAGAAGCGGTTGGTGCCGTAGATCGCGCGCAGCAGCGTCGACTTGCCGGCGCCGTTGCCGCCGATCAGGGTCGTGATCGAGCCCGACAGCAGCCGGGCGGAAAAGTCGCGCACGATCGGATTGTCGCCGTAGCCCGCCGTGACCTTGACCAGTTCCAGGGCGAGATCGGTCATGCCACACCCCGCATCTCGGCCTCCGCCATCTCCGGAGTCATGCCGAGATAGGCCTCGAGCACGCGCGGATCGGTGTGGATCGCCGCGGCGCTGCCCTCGGCGAGCTTGAGGCCCTGATCGAGTACGATCACCTTGTGGCAGAGGTTGGTGATGAACTCGACGTTGTGCTCGACGATCAGGAAAGTCTCGCCGGCCTGGTTGAGCTGACGCAGTGCAACCTCGATCTCCCGGATGCGGCTGGGATTGACGCCCGCCACCGGCTCGTCGAGCACGACGATCTTGGGATGCGGCATCAGCGCGGCCGCCAGCGCCACGAGCTTCTTTTGGCCGTAGGACAGAATGCCGGTTTCGATCTCGTAGTAGCGCTTCAGGCCGATCAGCTCGACCAGCTGCTGGGCGCGGGTCTCGGAGGCGGCGACCGCATCGCGGTAACGCCGGGTGCGCAGGAACTCGTCGACCCAATTGGCCGGATCGAACTGCTGGTTGGCGATGGCGAGGTTGTCGCGCAGGCTGAGGCGCTCGTAGATGCGCACCGTCTGGAAGGTGCGCATCAGGCCCGCGCGGGCGATGTGATGGGCGACCCTTCCGGTGATGTCGACGCCGCCCAGCACGACGCGGCCGGCATCGAGCTTCTGGAAGCCCGAGATACAGTCGATCGCGGTGCTCTTGCCGGAGCCGTTCGGACCGATCAAGCCGGTGACGCTGCCGGCCTCGACCGCGAAGGAAACGCCGTCGAGCGCATGCACGCCGGCATAGGACTTTCGCAGATCGGCGACCTCGAGGATCGTGCTCATCGCAGAGACTCGCGCAGGCGGGCGAGGTGGCGCTCACGCAGCCAGCCTGCGACGCCGGACGGCATGACGAACATCGCCACTACCAGGATCACGCCGTAGATGATCATGCGGAAATCGGCCGAAAAGCGCAGCGCCTCCGGCAGGGCCGACAGTGCAATGCCGGCGGCGACCACGCCCCAGAAGCTGCCCGCGCCGCCGATGATCACGATGATCAGGAAGGTCTGCATGTAATAGAAGTCGAGGAAGGTCGGGTCGATGATGCCGAGGTGGAAGCTGTAGACGCCGCCCGCCGCGCCGGTGATGGCGGCACTCAGCACGAAGGCCGAGAGCTTGTAGGGCACTGGTGAGATGCCCTGGGCCCGGACCAGAGGTTCGTTCTGCTTGATCGCCACGAGTGTGCGACCGATACGCGAGCTGCAGAGAGCGTAGAGCAGCGCGAGCATGGCCACCGAGAAGCCCCACGCGATCCAGTAGAAGTGCAGGGTATTGGAGAAGCGGAAGCCGAAGGCCTGCGGCGCCGGCAGGTTGGGAATGCCGAGCGGCCCGCGGGTCAGCGATACCCAGTCCCGAGCCACCAGCGTCACCAGAAGAGCGAAGGTGAGCGTCACGATCACGAACGCATGCCGGTTGGTGCGCAATGTGGGGTAGCCCACGACCAGGGCCACCATTGCATTGATCGCCGCTGCCGCCGCGACACCGATCCAGAAATTGCCGCCGAAGGTCACGACGGTCAGCGCCGAAGCGTAGCCGCCGATGCCCCAGAACCCGAGTTGGGCGAAGGAGAGAAGCCCGGTGAAGCCGTAGATCAGGTTCAACGCCGCCGCCGCCACGGTGAAGATCAGGGCGGAGATGCCGACCCCCACGATGTAGTGCGAGTTGGTGACCATCGGGACCGCGGCCGATGCGAGGGCGGCCAGCACCGCGAGCGGCAGGGCGGCCGGCGTCTTCATCCGACCCTCATGCCGCCGCGCTTGAACAATCCGTCGGGTCGCATGAACAGGACCAGGATCATGATCACGAACACGGCCGCTTCCTGCCAGACGATCTCGAAGAAGCCGCCGATCCAACTCTCGATCAGGCCGAGCGCGATCGCGGCAACCACGGCGCCCGGGATATTGCCCAGTCCGCCGATGATCACCAGGGCGAATGCCTTGAAGATCAGGAACTGGCCCATGTAGGGCGTGACCAGCTGAATGGGTGCGAGCGCGGCGCCGGCCAGTCCGCAGAGGCCTGCCGCGAGCACGACGGCATTCCGGGCCACGACCCTGGGGCGGATGCCGACCATCAGGGCGGCCTCTCGGTTCTGGGCGATGGCGCGCATGGCGCGGCCGAACTGGGTGAAGCGCAGCACCGTATAGAGGCCGCCGAAGGACGCCAGCGCCATCGCCGCACCCAGCGCTCGCGTCCAGGTAATGCGGATCGAGCCGATCTCGACGCCGTTGAAGCCGTACTGCGTGTCGACCATGCGCGGCGTCGCGGTGAAAAGATACTGCATGACATGGATCAGGATGATCGACAGGCCGAGCGTGATCAGGATGCTGCGCTCGAATTCGTCGGGCTTCAGCCGTGCCAGGAGAAGCTCGTAGATCACCAGGCCGGCCAGCATGGTGGCGAAGATCGCGGCGGCGAGCGCAGGCCAATAGAGCAGGCCGAGCACCGGCAGCGCGAAGGTCATCGCGAATGCTCCCAGCATCAGCAGTTCGCCGTGTGCGAAGTTGATGATCTCCATGACGCCGAAGATCAACGACAGGCCGACGGCGATCAGGGCGTAGAGCAGGCCAAGGGCAATGCCGTTCAGCGTGAGCTGCAGCAGGTAGACCGCGTCGATGGTCATTGTGCCTGCTGCAAAGCAATTACCGGACCAGCGCAGTGCGCGACGAATTGAGAAGCGAGCTTCATATTCGTTGACAGATAAACAAGCTTCTTGCGAACGTTCAACCATCGAAACAATGTACCTATATCAGGCACAACAGGTTGGGGGTTCGATGAAAGCCAAATTTCTTCTGGCGGGCGCGCTGGTGGGTACCTGGGCGGCCGTCCTCGGTGCGTCTCCTGCGATGGCGCAGCCGATCGTGATCGGCGTGTCGACGGCGCAAACCGGACCGGCGGCGACCGCCGCCGAATGGGAGCTGTGGGGCGTCAACCTCGCTGTCGAGGAGATCAACGCGGCGGGTGGCGTGCTCGGCCGCAAACTGGAAATCCTCGTGATGGACAACAAGTGCAATCCATCGGAGGCGGTCAACGTCGCCAACAAGCTGGTCGAGGCGAAGGTGGTGGCGATCGAGGGCTCGCACTGCAGCTCGGCACATCTGGCCAGCATGAAGATCATTGCCGATGCCAAAATTCCGATGATCACCGGCATCGCATCGAACCCGCAGATCACTGCGCTTTCGGGGCCGAAGGGCGGCAATGAGTATGCCTTTCGCATTTCGGCCTCGGACGCCGGCATGATGGAAGCGCTCGGCATCTATCTCGGCACCAAAAAGCCGTTCAAGACGGTGGCGATCGTGGCCGAGGACAGCGACTTCGGGCGCGGCGGCGCCGAGGCCTTCAAGGCGGTGGCGGGCAAGGCCGGCGTCGAGATCGTCTCGACCGATATCCATCCGCAGAACACACCGGACTTCACCTCGATCCTGACCCGCCTGCAGCAGCGCCGTCCCGACGCTGTGGCGACCTTCCAGCTCGGCGGCGATTCGCTGAACTTTCTCCGGCAGGCCATGCAGCTCGGCGTGCGCATTCCCTTCACCGGCCGAATCGAGCTTGGTGGCCGCAACATGCCGATCATCGAGGCCGGCGGCCTCGAGAAGTCGATCAGCGCCTGGCAGTACAGCGCATTGGCCGATTCGCCCCAGAACAAGGCGTTCGCCGAGAAGATCAAGGCGAAGCACAATGCCGAGCCCTACCTGCAGACCTGGGCGGGCTACGAATGCATCCGTGTGCTCGCCGAGGCGATCAAGAAGGCGGGCTCCACCGACGGCGAGAAGATCAAGAATGCCCTGAAGGGCATGACCTTCACCAACGTCATGGGCAAGACCGTGACGTTCGACGAATACAACCAGGCCGGACATTGGGTCGCCCTGCATACGGTGCTCAACCGCAAGGTGGCTCTGGCCGACATGGTCGAGGTCAAGTAGTCCGCGCCGAGCGTCGGCAGCGCCCATGAGCAGACCGTGAGCGCCCGGCCCTCTTCTCCGCGCAAGCCCGGCGATGCCAAGGCGTCGCCGGGCTCGCAGTCGCTCGAACGGGGCCTCGACGTCCTGGAGATCGTCGAGGCGGCGCCGACCGACATCGGCGTGCGCGAGATCGCGCGCCGGCTCGACCTCAGTCCCACCATTGTACAGCGCCTGGTGAGTTCGCTTGCCCGTCGCGGCTATGTCGAGAAGAACTACGAGACCGCACGTTATCGACTGGGCTTTCGTGCCCACGCGCTCGGCGCCAATTCAGAGCAGGGATCCGACTACATCGTCACCGCCCGTCGCGAGCTCGAAAGACTGGCACGTGAACATCGCCTCAACGGCTTTGTGTCGGTTCTCCACGGAGGACGCGCCGTCTATCTGCTGGCGGTCCAGGCCGATGGGCCGGTGGCGATCAAGGTCGCGCCGGGCAGCGAGATGCCGCTGCACAGCACGAGCGCCGGCAAGGTGCTGCTGGCTTCGGTGAGCGACGCGGAGGCCCGCAAGCTTCTGGGGCACGGTCGGTTGCCCGCGATCACGCCACACACCGTGACCGACCCGGCGGCCCTGGTCGCCTCGCTCTCCCGTGTGCGGCGGCAAGGCTATGCGACGGTGAACGAGGAGAACATTCGAGGCGTGCTGTCGGTCGCCGCGCCGATCCGCGACAGTACCGGACGCGTGATCGCCGCGCTCAGCGTTGCCTTCCCGAAATATCTCGATGCCGGCCTCACGCTCCAGAGTGCCACGCCTCTGGTCGCGGCGGCGGCGCAACGCGCCTCGCGCGCCTTCGGGAGCAAGGCGGCTTAGGCGTCAAAAGAAGGCTAGCGTGCCCGTGCGACGGTGCGTGGCTTGGGCAGAACCCGGCGCTTCTCGCTCTCGGTCAGCGAGCCGGTCCACCGCTCGGCGACTTCCAGCTTGATCGGCGTCAGTTCCTTGGCGGCGTGCGCGGCTGCGTGCCGTTCGGTGCCGGCATCGCCGTAGAGCGTGGTGCGGATACGGCTGGTCCGACCGAGTTCGGCGATCAACGCTTCCATGCGGTCCGGCGGCAGCTCCTCGCCATGCTCGGCGCCGGCGGCGCGGGTGATCGACTCGTTCATCAGGGTGCCGCCGAGATCGTTGGCGCCGGCATTGAGACAATACTTGGCGCCCTCGATGCCCATCTTCACCCACGAGGTCTGGATGTTCCTGATGTGCGGGTTGAGCGCCAGCCGGCCGACAGAGTGCATCAGCACGGCTTCACGGAAAGTCGGGCCCATGCGGGCCTGGCCCTTCAGCGCGATCGGCGCCTCGCCGGCAACGAAGGGTAGCGGCACCAGTTCGGTGAAACCGCCTGTCTCCTTCTGCAGGTCGCGCAGGCGGATCAGGTGGCGCGCCCAATGCACCGGCCGGTCGACATGGCCGAACATGATGGTAGCGGTGGAGCGAAGCCCGACCTTGTGTGCGGCGCCCATGATCTCGAGCCACTGGTCGGTCGACACCTTGTCGGGGCAGAGGATGTCGCGCACTTCGTCATCGAGCACTTCGGCGGCGGTGCCGGGTAGCGAGCCCAGGCCCGCATCGCGCAGTTGGGCGAGGTAGTCCGAGAGCGAGAGGCCGAGCGTGGTCGCGCCGTGCCAGACCTCGAGCGGTGAGAAGGCGTGGACATGCATGCCGGGAATCGCCTCGCGCACGGCGCGGCAGACATCGAGATAGTGCTGGCCGGTGTATTCCGGATGAATGCCGCCCTGCATGCAGACTTCGGTGGCGCCGCGCTCCCAGGCTTCGGTCGCGCGCCGCACGATTTCCTGCGTCGTCAGATCGTAGGGCGAGCCGCGCAGGTTCGCCGCCAGCTTGCCCTTGGAGAAGGCGCAGAAGCCGCAGCGGAAATAGCAGATGTTGGTGTAGTTGATGTTGCGCACGACGGCATAGGAGATCGTGTCGCCCACAACCTGCTTGCGTAGCGCGTCGGCTGCCTGTGTCACCGCAGCGAAATCACCACCGCGTGCCTCGAACAGGCGCACGATGTCGCCTTCGGAAAGATCGGCGCCGCGCACGCCGCGATCGACAATCGGCGCCAGGCTGGTTGAAGGACGCACCGACGGCGCCGCCAGGGTCGCGACGTCGTCGGCCGGCATGGCCATCACCAGGCCGGGACGCCAGTCATTGTCACGGCGCAGGCCGCTGGCGCTGCTGTTCGCCAGCACGTGTGGACGAAGCGCCGGATCGATCCAGTCCTTGTCGAAGACGTAGCGCGGATAGACCGCCAGCCGCTCGGTCAGGACCTTGCCATATCTCAGGCTCTCGGCCGCCAGCGCCTCGAGTTGCGGCCAGGGCCGTTCCGGATTGACGTGGTCGGGGGTGACCGGCGAGACGCCGCCCCAGTCGTCGATGCCGGCCTCGATCAGCCTGCCGTAGCCCGGCTCCTGCAGATTGGGCGGAGCCTGGACCGACAGGGTGTCGCCGAACATCAGGCGCGCGGCGGCAATGGTCCAGAGGAGCTCGTCGAACGACGGCTCCGGCGCACTGGCCATGCGGGTGTCGGGCTTGGCTTTGAAATTCTGGATGATGATTTCCTGCAGGTGCCCGTGAGCGCGGTGCAGGTCGCGCAGTGCGGCCAGCGCTTCCAGCCGCTCCTCTCGGGTTTCGCCGATTCCGATCAGGATGCCCGAGGTGAAGGGTACTCGGGCCTCACCGGCTGCTTTCAGGGTCGCGAGCCTGAGTGCGGGCACCTTGTCGGGAGCGCCGAAGTGCGGACCGCCACGCTCGCCCAGCCGTTCGGCCGTGCTCTCGATCATGATGCCCATCGAGACCGACGACTTGCGCAGTTTCGCGAGATCCGCCGCTTCCATCAGGCCGGGATTGAAGTGCGGCAGCAGTCCCGTTTCCTTCAGCACCAGCGCGCCCATCGCGGCGAGGTAGTCGAGGGTGGTGGCGTAGCCCATTGCCTGCAGTTCTTCGGCGGCCGGCTTCCACTTCAGCTCGGGCTTGTCGCCCAGCGTGAACAGGGCCTCGATGCAGCCGGCCTTCTGGCCGGCGCGCGCGATCTCCAGGACCTGCTCGGGCGAGAGATAGGCGCGCTCACCCTTCTTGGGCGGATGCACGAAGGTGCAGTAGCCGCAATTGTCGCGGCAGAGATGGGTCAGCGGAATGAAAACCTTCTTGGAGAAGGTGATGCGGTCGCCGAACGCGGCGTCGCGGAGGCTGGCCGCTTCGCGCATCAGCGAGGCGAGGTCGCGCGACAGAAGCGACTTGAACTCAGGCGACATGGCGAAACACCCGGTACGCGGGATGGTCGGAAGCGAGATTGGCGAGATCGGCCGGCGTGTCGATGTCCTGGGCCAGGCCAGGGCGGCGCAGGATCACCGGCTCTATCCCGGCGGCGCGCGCCTGCTCGGCGTGGGTCTGCGCGCTGCGATGTTCACGCGAAAAGGAGAACTTCAACCGGGTCGGCGGCCGCAGGAGCAGGGCGTTGGTACCGCCGTCCTTGGCCTCGCCGATCACGACCGGGCACTGCCGGCCGGCCTCGATCAGGGCAGCGATGTCGGCGGTGGCGAGATAGGGCAGGTCGGCCATCACCAGGAGAAGATCGGTCGCGCCCTCGCGTTCCGCAAGCCGCGCGGCCTCTGCCACGTCGGCGTTGAGGTCATGGTCGCCATTCGCCACGCGAACAGGAGAAATCCCTGACTCGCGCAGGGTCTGCAGCACGTGATCCGCCATCTGGCGGGCGAGCGCGCCGCGACGCGCCGGATCGAGCACGCCAGAGAGGCGGCCCTTGGCGAGTTCCATGGATTTCAGCGGAACGACGGCGGTGAGCATACGCCTATGAGTGTACGCCCAACTCGTCCATGAATTCGAGGGTCGTGGCGGCCAGGCGCTTCTTGTCGCCGTCATCGCGCATCATCGTATCCGCCACGCGAACCCGCATGCCGAGGGCTTCGATTTGCGGCGCCAGGCCGGCGTCCTGGGCATCCAGCACAAAGCCGTCGATCAGGCCCTGGTAAAAGCGGGCGACGCCGAGTGCCGACACGTCGTGACCCAGTTCAGCCAGCATCTTCGCCGCCGGTCCCTTGATCGCCTGGCCGCCGACGATGGGAGTGACGGCCACGCGCGGGCAGCGTGCGCCTTTGAGCGCGTCTCGTACGCCGGGCAGGGCGAGGATCGGCGCGACGCTGACGAAGGGATTGGAGGGGCAGACGATCACGCCGGCTGCGGCACCCAGGTCGGCCAGCGCAGGATGAGGCATTGCCCGCTCGACGCCCGCAAAACGCACGGAACGCACAACTGGCTCGCAGCGCAGACGCACGAACCAGTCCTGGAAAGCGAGTTCGCCATCCGGCGTCGTCACAAGCGTTCGTACCGGCTGGTCCGACATCGGCACGATTCGGGTGCCGGTCTCGAGGCGGCGGGCGAGGTCGATCATTATCGACGACAGCGATTCGCCGGCTTTCAGGCGGCGTGTACGCTCGAGATGCTTGGCGAGATCCTTGTCGCCCAGGCGAAACCAGGTCTCGCCGCCGACCTTGGCCATGGCCTCGAGCACGTTCCAGGTCTCATCCTTGAGGCCCCAACCCGTTTCCGGATTCGCGACACCCGCCAGGGTGTAGGTCACGGTGTCGAGATCGGGACATATATAGAGCCCCCAATGCTCGAAATCGTCGGCGGTATTGACCGCGACGGTGAGCCTGTCGGCCGGCAGGGTGCGGGCGAGGCCCAACGCGAGCTTGGCGCCGCCGACCCCGCCTGCGAGCGCGATGATCTGCCGATCGGTCATGCCGGACCTTTACCCTTGTTGCGGACTCTCTGCAAAACGCTCTAGGGTCCGTTCAAATTGCATCGGGAGGAACCAATGAAGCTAGTTGCCGCGATGGGCTTGGCCCTGTGTGCCGTCGGTCTGTCGGCACCCGCCTTCGCCCAGGCCAAGCTCTGCGACGCGCCCAAGCAGATGGAAGGTTTCAAGACCTGTGCGAACCTCGACAAGGCGAAGGCGGAGGGTGCATTCACGCTGTACTCGACCGATCCCGAGGCGGGCCAGGTCAAGTTGCTCGCCGCCTTCAACAAGATGTTTCCCGAAATCAAGACCTCTTATGTGCGCCTGCAGGCCGGCGCGCTCTACGCCAAGGTGCTGTCGGAGCGCCAGGCCAAGTCCTATCTGGTCGATGTCATCCAGCTTTCCGACATGGGCATGATTCTCGACTTCCAGCGCAAGGGCGGCTTCCGCCAGTATATTTCGCCCGAGATGCAGTTCTTCCCTGCAGAGGCCAAGAGCAAGCCCGAAGGCTTCTGGACCTGGGGCTCGGTGATCATGGCGGGCATCGCCTACAACCCGAACAACGTCCCGGCCGCCGAGGCGCCAAAGAAGTGGGAAGACCTGCTCGATCCGAAATGGAAGGACGCGATCAACGTCAAGGTGTCCAATTCGGGCCTGCAGCACGGCGTCTGGTACATGCTGATGCCGATCCTCGGCATGGACTACTTCAAGAAGTTCGGCGACCAGAAGCCGCGCGCGTTCGACTCGTACGTCCAGCAATATGGCCGTCTGGTCGACGGGCAGGACAAGATCATCATGGGCGCTCAGTACTCGGGCTACATCGAGTTCAAGGCCAAGGGCGCTCCGCTCGCCTTCGTGTTCCCGGAGACCGGCGTGCCGGCGGTGCCCGAGACCTATGGCATCGTGGATCAGGCGCCCCATCCCAACGCAGCCGAACTGTTCATGGACTGGTTCCTGTCGCCGGTCGGCCAGAAGGCGCTGGCCGAGGCGCTGCTGCTGCACTCGCCGCGCAAGGACGTGCCGCCACCGGGTGGTGCCGACACCGTGCCGCTCGACAAGATGAAGCTGCTGTCGCCGGCCGACTGGGAGGCTTTCGAGAAGGACCGTCCGTCCTTCGCCAAGGAGTGGAACCGCATCGTCGGCGCCGGGCGTTAGCCGTTGGCTGACGCCGTCTCGGGCGTACTGCGCCCGCGCTTCAACGGGCAGGTGATCACGACGCTCACGATCCTGGTGGTCGTGGGTTTCCTGGTCCTGCTGCCCCTGGTCTTCCTGGTCGAGGAGTCGCTGAACGTCGGAGACCCGATGGCGTTTCCGCCGGTCGAGTTCGGCATCGCCAACTACCTTGCGATCTTCCAGGAAGACATCCGGACCGTCTGGAACACGCTGATCATCGCGGTGATGGCCACGGTGATGGCGATCGCGATCGGCTTCACTCTGGCGTGGATTCTGACCCGCACCAACGTGCCCGGCCGGGAGAAGCTCGAGCGGTTGATGGAGCTGCCGTACTACATGACGCCGCTGGTCGGGGCGCTCGCCTGGGCGGTGCTCGCGGGCCCCAAGAGCGGCTTCATCAACCAGCTCTGGAAGGCGATCGGCGGCAGCGGCGACATCGCCGACATCTACACCCATTTCGGCATCGCATGGGTCATGGCTCTGTTCGAGGGCACGGTCGCCTTCGTCATGATCTCGGCGTCGATGAAGTCGATGGATCCCGCGCTCGAGGAGTCGGCCCGCGTGATGGGCGCCTCCAAGCTCCGCACGACGCTTACCGTCACCCTGCCGCTGGTGATGCCGGGCGTGCTGGGCGCCATGCTGTTCGTGTTCGCCGAAATGCTCGGTTCGTTCGCCGCCGCGCTGGTGCTCGGCATTCCCGGCCGCATCTACGTCATCACCACGGCAATCTGGGATTCAACGCTCGCCTATCCGCCTGACTATGGTCGCGCCTCGGCAATGGGTCTGGCGCTGTTCGTCGTGATGTTCGGCATGCTGACATTCTATCGCCGGGTCATAAATCGCGGCAGCTTCGCCACCATCACCGGCAAGGCCTTCAGGCCGCGGCCGATGGAGATGGGGCGCATGGCCTGGGTGCTGTTCAGCATCTGCCTGCTCTATATCGCACTCGCCGTGATTTTTCCCATCGCGGCACTGTTGATGACCTCTCTGCAGCGCTTCGCGACAGTGATCCTGGCGCAGGCCCAGTGGACCTTCGCCAACTACGAGACCGCGTTGTCGCTCGGCCCGGTGCGCACCGCGCTGGTCAACAGCATCATGCTGGGCCTCGGTGTCGCCAGCATCGGGGTGCTGGTGATGGCCGTGCTGGTCTGGATCATTTACCGTTCGCAACTCAAGGGCCGCGGCGCGATCGAGTATCTCGCCATGTTTCCGCAGGCCGTGCCGCGCCTGGTATTCGGCCTGGCGCTGCTGTGGGCCTGGCTCAATATCCCGATCCCGATCTACGGCACCCTGTGGCTTCTGGCGCTCGCCTATTTCACGGTCATGCTGCCGCTTGGCGTGCGCACGCTCGCAGGTGTCGTGCTGCAGATCGACAAGAGCCTGGAGGAATGCGCGCGGGTCTGCGGTGCCTCGTGGGGCTATCAGATGCGCACCGTGACCCTGCCGCTGCTTAAGCCCGGCATCATTGCGGCCTGGCTGTTGATCTTCATGGCCTGCGTGCGCGAACTGGGCGCCTCGGCCTTCCTGATGGGCCCCAACGCCAAGGTGATCGCACCTTCGATCGTCTCGGCCTTCGCGAGCTCCGGCACGGAGCTCACCGCCGCCATGGCGCTGATCCAGACCGCGACCGTGATCGTGGCCCTCATCATCCTGTTCCGCGTCGCCCGCGGGGTCACCAAGGAGCTGCAGTGAGTACGTCGACGACCCGCATCGAGGTCAAGGATCTGGTCGTACGGTACGGCGATCAGGTGGCCGTCAATGGCGTCAGCTTCGACGTCGGCCGCGGCGAGCATCTGACCCTTCTCGGCCCTTCGGGGTGCGGCAAGACCACGACCTTGCGCGCCATCGCGGGCCTCGAGGCTCCCTCGGCCGGTCGCATAAGTATCGACGGCCAGGCGATGTACGACGGCGCCGCGCGGCGCAACGTGCCGACCGAGCAGCGTGGCGTGTCGATGGTGTTCCAGTCCTACGCGGTCTGGCCGCACATGTCGGTGTTCGACAATGTGGCCTACGGGCTTCGGGTGCGGAAGCAGGGCGCTGCAGATATCAAGGCCAACGTCGAACGCGCCCTCGACCTGGTGCAAATGCGTCATCTGGCCGAACGGGCGGCCTCCAAGCTGTCCGGCGGCCAGCAGCAGCGTGTGGCGCTGGCGCGGGCCGTCGCCTTCTCGCCGACGGTGGTTCTGTTCGACGAGCCGCTCAGCAATCTCGACGCCAAGCTCAGGGCGGAGATGCGGGTCGAGCTGCGTGACCTGCAGCGCCGGCTGGACATCACGTCGGTCTACGTCACACACGATCAGGAGGAGGCGCTCGCCATCTCCGACCGCGTGATCGTGATGAACGTGGGCGTGATCGAGCAGATCGGCACGCCGGAGGAAATCTACAACCAGCCGCGCAGCCGCTTCGTCGCCGACTTCGTGGGCTCGGCCAACCTGATCAAGGGAAGGATCGCGGGCCCCGGGACGTTCGAAGCCGAAGGCGGCGTGATGCTGAAATTCAGTTCACCGCATGCGCCCAGCGGCAAGGAAACCGAGGTCGCCGTCCGCACCGCCTATATCGATCTTCGTGGCCAGAGCGGGGACAATCAGCTGCCCGGCCATGTCCGCCAGCGCATGTTTCACGGCGATTTCGTCCAGTACATCGTCGAGTGCGCGGCCGGCCGGCTGATCGTACGCCGTCCGCCGGTCAATCTGCTGGAGGAAGGTGCGCCGGTGACCTTGTCTTTCTCGCCGGATCACACGGTTCTGCTGCAGAACTAGACCGGTTCTGTTCCAGCTACGATCACTCGGTGCATCAGGCGCCGCTCGCCTTCGGCATAGTCGGCATTGGCCTTGTGCATGGTGCAGCGGTTGTCCCAGATCACCACGTCGCCCTGCCGCCATTTGTGCCGGTACTGGAATTCCGGCTTGATCGCATGGGCGATCAGTTCGTCGAGCAGCCGGTCGCTTTCGGCGCGGTCCATGCCCACGATCTGTTCCATGCGGTTGGCGTTAAGGTAGAGCGCCTTGCGGCCGGTCTCCGGATGGGTTCGCACAAGCGGGTGCGTCGCCTCCGGCATGGCCTTCATCTCGCCTTCGGGACGCTTTGAAACGCGGTTGGTCTGCCGGCTCGACTGGTACTTGTGGATCACTTTCAGGCCGTCGATGCGCATCTTCATCTCGGGCGAAAGCGCTTCGTAAGCGGCATACATGTTCACGAACTGAGTGTCGCCGCCGATCGGCGGCACGATCACGCCGTAGAGCATGGTGAGCGAGCAGGGCTCGCGCATGAAGCTGTCGTCGGTGTGCCAGGAGGCGCCGTTGACCAGCTTCTTGCCGTCGCCGAGTACGTCGCGGTCCTCGCTCGAGATGATGTTCACCTCGTCGCATTCCGATGTCGCCGCGAGCTGCAGGCGGCGCATCGGCGTGCCGAAGCGTGCCATGGCATCGCGGAACGCCGGTGGGGCGAGCTTCTGGCCGCGCACGCAGAGTACGAGATTGTCGTTCAGCAGCCGGCGCAGGTTGGTCTGGGCGTCGGGGCTGTCGAGCCGGGCGAGGTCGATGCCGCTGACGGCGACGGCCATGTGCCCGCCGAGCTTCTCAGTCTGAAGTGTCATAGGGATATTCTGAACCTCGGCCGGCCGGCCGGCCATGCCGTGTTCGCAGGCCTGCTAGCGAAACCGGGCAAGGGCCGCGGCCAGCCGCCCGAAACCGGCTTCGCTGCCGGGCAATCCGAATCGCACGAGGTCAGGCGCGCGGAGAAACGCCCTGACGTGAACCCCGTGGCTCCCGAGATGCCGGACAATGCCCGGGGCGTCGTCGTGACGGGCGAGGCGAAACAGGGGGGTTCCACCCAGGACGGCAAGGCCGGCCGCCTTCAGCAAATCGTCGAGCCGGCGGCTGTCGTCGGCCAGTCGCCGGGCGGCGTCTCGCAGCCACGCCTCATCGCAGAGCGCAGCCCGGCCGATCGCCAGAGCAGGGCCTGAGACGGCCCAAGGTCCGAGTTCCTCGCGCAAGCGGGTGGCGATGTTCTGCGCGGCGATCGCAAAGCCCAGCCGAACGCCCCCGAGCCCGTAGGCTTTGCCGAAGGATTTCAGGACGATCGTGTTGCCGGGGAGGTCGCTGGCGAGACTGGCCGAGGCCGGCAGGAAGTCGGCGAAAGCCTCATCGACGACAGTCAATGGCCTTGGTGCGCGAAGTTCGATGGCCGCCGCCAGACGTCCGGTCGGATTGTCGGGGTTGACGACGATCAGGACTTCCCCGGCCCCGGCTTCCGAAACCTGGTCGATGATGCGCACGGCGTGGCCTTGCCGGCGCCACGACACTTCGTGCTCCTCGTAGGTTGGACCGACCACGGCGACTTTGGTGCTCGGCCACAGGCGCGGCAGGAGCTGGATGAGCGCCTGTGTGCCGGGAGCGGCCACGATCGTCGACGGATCCCTGACTCCGTAGCGAGCGGCCGCGGCCGCGATCAAGGCATCGTGGTCGACGCGGCTCGGCAGGCGCGTCCATGCATCGTTCGCCAGGTCGGGCAGCGGATAGGGCACCGGGTTGATGCCCGTGGACAGGTCGAGCCAGGGGCGGGGGGCATCGGGGAAGCGCCGCATCGCTTCGCCGAGGTCGCCGCCATGCGCCACCGGTTTCATGGTCGCGGTCCTCGTGATACGTCCCCTGACATGTTCTTCGGAACCGCCCTCATCGCCGTGATCTTCGAGGCGTTGGCCGGCTATCCCGACGCCGTCTTCCGCGCCATCGGTCATCCCGTGACGTGGCTGGGCCGGCTCATAGCATGGTGCGACCGGACGTGGAATTCGGACCGCGATTCATACGAAGCGCGCCGGGCTTGGGGTGTTGCGACGGTCGTGCTGCTGCTGGCGGCGAGTTTCTTGGTCGGCAAGGTGCTGATGGCAGTGCTGCCGGCCATTCTGTGCGGCGTGCTGGCGAGCTGCCTGCTGGCGCAACGCAGCCTTCATCAGCATGTCCAAGCGGTCGCGACGGCACTGGAACGCGACGGCCTCGATGCCGCGCGTCAGGCCGTCTCGATGATCGTCGGCCGCGATACCGCCGAGCTGGACGAAGCGGCGGTGAGTCGCGCCGCCATCGAAAGCCTGGCCGAGAACTTTTCCGACGGCGTCGTGGCGCCGCTGTTCTGGACGGCGGTCGGCAGCCTGCCGGGCGGCATCGCCTACAAGGCGATCAATACTGCCGACAGCATGATCGGCCACAAGTCGCCACGGCATCTCGCATTCGGGTGGGCGGCAGCCCGGCTCGACGACGTGCTGAACCTGCCGGCCTCGCGCCTGTCGCTGCTCTGGTTCTCGGCCGCCGCGATGGTCACGCCCGGCGCCTCGCCGCAAGGCGCCTGGCAGGCGGCCTGGCGCGATGCCGGGCATCACGATTCGCCCAATGCCGGCTGGCCGGAAGCGGCGATGGCGGGCGCTCTCGGTCTGAAACTTGCGGGGCCGCGACTCTATGACGGCGACCTCACCGATGATCACTGGATGGGCGATGGCCGGGCCGAACTCACGACGGCAGATATCCGACGCGCGCTTTCGCTCTATCGTAATGCCTGCGGCCTGCAGATTGCGGTGCTTGCGATCTTCTACGCGCTCAGTTTTTGACAGGCCGCGCCAGCGCCAGCAGCGCAGAACAATCGATATGCTTCTCCAGATGGTCGGCCAGCGCATCCAGAGTGGCCTCGACTCCTGCCTCGTAGGACAGGTCGGACGCCGCGGCACCGATACGCGTCAGCCACTCGCGGCGCTGGCGATCGTCGGCGAACAGGCCGTGCACGTAGCAGCCGGCCAGCCGGCCGCCGTCGACGACTGCGCCGTCGCTGCGACCGTCGGCGAACCGCAGCATCGGCTCGGCCGCACCGCTCGTGCGGCCGACATGCATTTCGTAGCCCTTGAACGGAACCTTGCCGGCGGTTTCGCCTGCGATCTCGACCAGTTGCTTGTCACCCTCGAGCACCGTGTCGACGGGCAATAGCCCCAGTCCCGCGACCTTTGCCGGCGGACCTTCGATGCCGTTCGGATCGGCGACGGTGCGGCCCATCATCTGATAGCCGCCGCAGATGCCCAGCACCCTGCCGCCGTTCGCGACATGGGTGGCCAGTGCCCTGTCCCAGCCCGCCTCGCGCAGCGCCGCAAGGTCGGCGATCGTGGCTTTCGAGCCGGGCAGGATGACCAGAGCGGCATCGGTCGGCAGGGTCTGACCGGAACGCACGAACACGAGATCGACGTCCGGCTCCTGCTTCAGCGGATCGAAATCGTCGAAGTTGGCGATACGCGGATAAGCCAGCACCGCAATCTTCACCCGGCCGCCGCTGCCGCGCGTCGGCAGGCCGAGCGCGTCCTCGGCCGGCAGCCGATCGGCGTCGGCGAAGAACGGCACGAGGCCGAGTGACTTCCAGCCGGTGTGTTTGGCGATGGTCTTCATGCCGTCGTCGAATAGCGTGGGGTCGCCGCGGAAGCGGTTGACGATGAAGCCCAAGATCATCGCGGCATCGGCGGGATCGATCACCACCTTGGTGCCGACAAGACTCGCGATCACGCCGCCGCGATCGATGTCGCCCAGCAGCACCACGGGGACGTCGGCGGCACGTGCAAATCCCATGTTGGCGATGTCGTTGGCACGCAGGTTCACTTCCGATGCCGACCCCGCGCCCTCGACCAGCACGAGGTCGCTTTCGGCTGCGAGCTTGCCGAAGCTTTCCAGCACGGAGCTCAGCAGTTTGGGTTTCAGTGCCTGATAATCGCGTGCCTTGGCCGTGCCGAATATCCTGCCCTGGACGATCACCTGCGAGCCGATCTCGCTTTGCGGCTTCAGGAGGACGGGATTCATGTGGACGCTGAGCGGCACTTTCGCGGCGCGTGCCTGAAGAGCTTGCGCGCGGCCGATCTCTCCGCCATCGGCGGTGACGGCGGCATTGTTCGACATGTTCTGCGGTTTGAACGGGCGCACGCGCAGACCGCGGCGCGTGAACAGCCGGGCGAGCCCCGCGACGATCAGCGACTTGCCGACATCCGAGCCCGTGCCCTGGATCATCAGCGCCCTTGCCCGCTGATCGGGAGACATCAGAACTCGATACCTTCCTGCGCCTTCACGCCGGCGGCGAAATGGTGCTTCACCGGCGTCATCTCGGTCACCAGGTCGGCGGCGTCGAGCAGTTCCTGTTTGGCGTTGCGGCCGGTGACGACGACGTGCAGGTCCCTGCGCCGAGCCTGAAGGGCCGCGACGACGCGGGCGATGTCGAGGTGGTCGTAGCGCAGCGAGATGTTGAGCTCATCGAGCACGATCATTCGGATCGATGGATCGGTCATCAGCTTTTCGGTCGCGGCCCAGGCCCGCTCGGCGGCGGCGACGTCGCGCGCACGGTCCTGCGTCTCCCAGGTGAAGCCTTCGCCCAGCGTGTGCCACTGGACCTGATCGCCGAAGCGCTCGACGGCGGTGCGTTCGCCTGACTGCCAGGCGCCCTTGCCGAATTGCACGACGCCGCAGCGGAAGCCTCGCCCCAGCGCCCGCAGCAGCAGGCCGAAAGCCGCTGTCGACTTGCCTTTGCCCTTGCCGGTGTGGACGATCAGCAGACCCTTTTCGACGGTCTTGCCGGCCACTTCCGCGTCCTGAACGGCCTTGCGATTGGCCATTTTGGCCCTG
This sequence comes from uncultured Alphaproteobacteria bacterium, assembly GCA_963923875.1. Classification (GTDB taxonomy): domain Bacteria; phylum Pseudomonadota; class Alphaproteobacteria; order Reyranellales; family Reyranellaceae; genus Reyranella. The sequence continues at coordinate 1,973 of CAWUOG010000006.1, read as the reverse complement.
TGTCGCAGGGCCTCGTCGTTTGCCGATGCCATGCAGGCACAATGGTCGGCAAAGCCCTTGTCAGCAAGCCGTTCGGCCCCTATCACACCCGCGACGGTGCCCCTCACGGGGATCAAAAGGGAACGCGGTGAGATTCCGCGGCTGCCCCCGCAACTGTTGTCGGCGAGCGAACGGCCACATGCCACTGGGAGACCCGCAAGGGAACACCGGGAAGGCGGCCTGCAGCGAGGACCCGAGAGCCAGGAAACCTGCCGTCGCGATGGCCGAATCAATGGCGCGGGGAACCGCCAAGCGAGGGAATGCGTGTCGACACTTTATGTATGCGTCACCTGCCGCCGCGAGGGCGATGCGCCGGCCGAGAAGCGGCAAGGTGCGCGGCTCTACGAGGCGTTGAAGGAGCAGGCCGCCGATCTCGAGGTCGTGCCCGTCGAGTGCCTGTCGAATTGCACGCGTGCGTGCAGTACGGCGGTCACCGCGCCGGGCAAGTGGACCTATGTCGTGGGCAACCTCGACCCGGAAAAGAACGTCGCCGACATCGTCCAGTTCGTGCGCCTGCACAAGGCCCACGAACAGGGCCTTCCGGTATGGCGCGACCGGCCGGAGTATGTCCGCCGCAACACCATCGCGCGCGTTCCCCCGATGCAGTTTCCCGGAGTCGTGAAATGAGTTCGATCGGCAAGGTGCCCTGCACCATCGTCACCGGCTTCCTCGGCGCCGGGAAGACCACGCTGGTTCGCCATGTGCTGGAAAATGCCGACGGCCGTCGTCTTGGCGTCATCGTCAATGAATTCGGTGACGTCGGCATCGACGGCGAGATCCTGAAGAGCTGCGGCATCGAGAGCTGCCCCGAGGATGCGATCGTCGAGCTGGCGAACGGCTGTATCTGCTGTACCGTCGCCGACGATTTCGTTCCGGCCTTGAAGGGGCTTCTGGACCGGCCGGTGCCGCCCGAGCACATCGTCATCGAGACGTCGGGCCTCGCCCTGCCCAAGCCGCTGGTCCAGGCCTTCAACTGGCCGGAGATCGCCTCTCGCGTCACGGTCGACGGCGTCGTCGCCGTGGTCGACGGCGCGGCGGTGGCTGCAGGCCGCTTCGCCGACGATCCCGAGGCGCTCGCCAAACAGCGCGCCGACGACCAGTCGCTCGATCATGACAATCCGCTGGAAGAGGTATTCGAGGACCAGCTCCTGTGCGCCGACCTGGTGGTCCTGAACAAGGCCGACCTGATGTCGGCCGGCCAGCGCGCCGACGTGGCGCAGCAGATCGGCCAGACCTTGCCGCGCGCGGTGAAACTCGTCGAAGTGCAGAACGGCAAGGTGCCGACCTCGGTACTGCTGGGCCTTGGGGCCGCGGCCGAGTCCGATCTTGCGAGCAGGCCCTCGCATCACGACAGCGAGGCCGAGCACGATCACGAGGATTTCGAGACCTTCATCGTCGACTTGCCGGTCTTCGATTCACCGCAACAGCTGGTCGACGGGATCGTCCGGATTGCCGAGCAGCACGACGTTCTGCGCGCCAAGGGATTTGCCGACATCAAGGGCAAGCCGATGCGGCTGCTGGTCCAGGGTGTCGGCAGCCGCATCCAGCATCACTTCGATCGCCCGTGGAAGGTCGGCGAAGCGCGGCGCGGCCGCCTGGTGGTTATCGGCCAGAAGGGCCTCGACCAAGCGGCAATCCGCGCCCTCATCCTGGGCTAGAGTCCCAATGCACGTCCTGGCGACACAGACTGCGAGTCTCGACGAGGCTTACCAGGCCATCGATCTCGCACAGTCGCCGGGAGAGATTGTGGTGCTGTCCTTTTCCGACAGTGACCTGTCGGCGCTGGCGGCGGCATGGCAGCGCGACGCCGACGGTCTTCCGACTCTGCGGCTTGCCAATCTCAGGAAGCTGAAGCACCCGATGTCGGTCGACCTCTACATCGACAGCGTCGCGGCGCAGGCGAAGATCGTGATCGTGCGCTGCCTGGGCGGCGT
>CAWUOG010000005.1:0-27221 GCA_963923875.1 uncultured Alphaproteobacteria bacterium | reverse complement strand
TCGGTCTCGCACTCTTCCTTGAAGGTCGTCTCGATCGTGCCGGCGCGACCGCCGCCGACCGCCGACGAGTAGGAGAGCGCGATCTCGAGTGCGTTACCCGACGAATTCTGCGCCACCGCGACCAGGCAGGGCACGCCGCCGCCACGTACGTATTCCGAGCGCACGGTGTGGCCGGGGCCCTTGGGCGCGATCATGAAGACGTCGAGGTCGGCCCGCGGCGTCAGCAGATTGAAATGAACGTTGAGGCCGTGGGCGAAGGCGAGCGCGGCACCTGGCTTCATGTTGGGCGCCAGATCGGCGTTGTAGATGTCGCTCTGCAGCTCGTCCGGCGTCAGCACCATGACGATGTCGGCCCACTTGGCGCCCTCGGCCGGGGTCATGACAGTGAACTTGGCGGCCTCGGCCTTCTTGACCGTGGGCGAGCCGGACTTCAGCGCGATGCGCACGTCCTTTACGCCCGAGTCGCGCAAATTCATGGCATGGGCATGGCCCTGGCTGCCGTAACCGACGACCAGGACCTTCTTGCCCTTGATCAGGTTCACATCGGCGTCACGATCGTAATAGACACGCATTTCTCAGCTCCCTCTCGATGGCGCGCTGTCTACCGGCTCGACAGGGCGAGGCGCAAGCCAAGAAGCGCGAGCGCTCCGCCCATGAACCGGTCCAGCCAGAATTTTGCCCGGCGGTAGAAGGCCCGTGCCGGTCCGCCCGAGAAAAGCAGGGCGAGCAGCGCGAACCAGGTGAATTCGTTGAAGGCGACGATCGCCAGCACAGTCGCGTCCATCCAGGCCGGCATTTGCTGCGGCAGGACCGACAGGAAGATGCTGCCGAAGAACACCATGATCTTGGGGTTGGAAAGCTGCAGCAACAACGCGCGAACGAACCCTTGCCAGCCCGAGCCCTGCCCCTCCGAGCCTGGCCCCATCGGCAGGTTCTCGATCTCGGGCAGCGGGTCGCTGGCGTGCTTCCACAACATCCAGGCGATGTAGATCAGGAATACCGCACCGCCGATCCTGAACGCGACATACAGCCACTGGAACTGAGCGAACAGCGCCTGCAGGCCGTAGAGCGCCGCGGCAGCCCACAGCAGCGCGCCCAGCATCATGGCAAAGGCCGCGAGCAGCCCGCCGCGACGACCCTCCACGGCCGCGGTCTGGATCACCAGCACGGTGGACGGGCCAGGGCTTGCCACGGCCAGCAGATGGACGAGGGCCAGACCCAGCAGGGCGACGGCGTAGTCCACTAGAAGGCGCCGCCGCCGCGGGTCATGGCGACAGTGCCAGTGCGACCGACATCGACCATGCCGAGCGACTCCATCAGCGAGATGAAGGTCGTGACCTTGTCCGAATTGCCGGTGACCTCGAATACGAAGGAATCGGTTTTGGCGTCGATCACCTTGGCGCGGAACACGTCGGCCAGACGCAGCGCCTCGACGCGCTTCTCGCCTGTACCCTTGACCTTCACGAGCGCCAGTTCGCGCTCGAGATGCGGCCCTTCCAGGGTGAGGTCGTGCACGCGGTGGACCGGCACCAGCCGATCGAGCTGCGCCTTGATCTGTTCGATCACCATCGGCGTGCCGCTGGTAACGATGGTTATGCGCGAGAGGTTCTGCCTGGCGTCGGTCTGCGCCACCGTCAGGCTCTCGATGTTGTAGCCGCGGCCGGAGAACAGCCCGACGACGCGCGCGAGGATACCGGGCTCATTGTCGACCAGCACGGCGATGGTATGGCTCGATGCCGCTTCCATGGGACTCACACCAGCACCATGCCTTCTTCGGACACGGGCTTGGCGGCTCGGTCCTCCGGCCCCAACAGCATGTCGTAGTGGGCCGCACCGGACGGAATCATCGGGAAGCAGTTCTCCGCCTTGTCGACACCGATATCGACCACGACCGGCTTCTTGATCTTGATCATTTCCTGGATGACGCCGTCGAGATCGGCAGGCTTATCAGTGCGCAGCCCGACGGCGCCGAACGCCTCAGCGAGCTTCACGAAGTCGGGCAGCGATTCCATGTAGCTCTCGGAATAGCGGCCGCCATGCAGCAGTTCCTGCCACTGACGCACCATGCCCATGTACTGGTTGTTCAGGATGAAGATTTTCACCGGCAACCGGTACTGCGCCACGGTCGACAGTTCCTGGATGTTCATCATGATCGAGGCCTCGCCGGCCACATCGATCACCAGCGCGTCGGGATGCGCGATCTGCACACCCATCGCCGCCGGGAAGCCGTAACCCATCGTCCCAAGGCCGCCCGACGTCATCCAGCGGTTGGGCTGTTGGAACTTGAGGAACTGCGCCGCCCACATCTGGTGCTGACCCACTTCGGTGGTGATGTAGTGGTCGCGGTCCTTGATGTGATGATAGAGCCGCTCGAGCGCGTATTGCGGCTTGATGGTCTGCTTGTCCTGCTTGTAGGCAAGGCAGTTGCGGCCGCGCCACTCGTCGATCTGGGCCCACCAGGCCTTCAGGGCCTTCTGGTCCGGCTTGGGCTGCTTGGCCTTCCAGACCTTGATCATGTCTTCCAGCGCCTGGCCGGCATCGCCGATGATCGGCAGGTCCACCCGCACGTTCTTGTTGATCGAGCTGCCGTCGATGTCGACGTGGATCTTCTTCGACTTCGGCGAGAATTCGGCGATCTTGCCGGTGATACGGTCGTCGAAGCGCGCGCCGATATTGATCAGCACGTCGCAATTGTACATCGCGAGGTTGGCCTCGTAGGTGCCGTGCATGCCGAGCATGCCGAGGAACTGCCGGTCGCTGGCCGGAAACGTGCCCAGTCCCATCAGCGTGTTGGTGATGGGGTAGCCGGTCATATGCACGAACTGCGTGAGCAGCTTGCTGGCCTTCGGGCCGGCATTCACCACGCCGCCGCCGGTATAGAACATCGGCCGCTTGGCCTTGGCGATCAGCTCGATGGCCTGTTCGATCTTTTTCGGATCAGGCTTGGTCTGCGGCTTGTAGCTCTTGTGCTCGACCGGCTTCTTGGGCGCCACGTAGTCGTGCTTGTTCATCAGCACGTCCTTCGGGAGATCGATCACGACCGGGCCGGGACGGCCCGAGCGCGCGACGTAGAAGGCCTCGTGGACGGTGCGCGACAACGCATTGACCGACTTCACCAGGTAGTTGTGTTTGGTGCAGGGCCGCGTGATGCCGGTGGTGTCGGCTTCCTGAAAGGCATCGTTGCCGATCAGGTGAGTGGGCACCTGGCCCGTCAGGCACACGATCGGAATCGAATCCATCAGCGCGTCGGTGAGGCCGGTCACGGCATTTGTGGCACCAGGGCCGGACGTCACCAACACGACGCCGACCTTGCCGGTCGAGCGCGCGTAGCCTTCGGCGGCGTGCACCGCCGCCTGCTCGTGACGGACGAGGATGTGACGAAGCCGGTTCTGCTTGAAAATGGAGTCGTAGATCGGAAGAACCGCACCGCCGGGATAGCCGAAGACGACCTCGACTTCCTCGTCGATCAGGGCTTTCACCAGCAGATCGGCGCCAGTCGTCTCGGCGATTGGCTGGGCGGACTCCTCGGGCCTCTTCACGACCATCTCCTCTGACAAATGCGCCGCAAACCCCGGGTTTGCGGCGGCGCGGAACATACGGGCGGGGTTGTGGACAGGTCAACCGAAAACGGCACGAAACGTAAAGTTTCAGACCCCGATTTTGTCCAATAATTTCTCGGGCGCGCCCAAATCTGGGTTGGCCGTAGGGTTGAACACCAGATCTGGTGCCAGCTGATGCCGAGACCACGTCATCTGGCGCTTGGCATATTGTCGGGTATGGTCAATCGCCAGACGTCGAGCGTGATCGAGGGTCAATTCCCCCTGGAAATGGCGAAAGAACTCCGGCGCTCCATGAGCCTTGAGCCCCAACCAGGTCGGATCGGGTCGGCTGTCGAACACCGCACGCACTTCGGCAAGGACGCCGGCGGCCAGCATCTGATCGAAGCGCAGTTCGATGCGCGCCCGCAACCAGGGCCGTTCTGGCGCCAGCAGGACGGTTACGAAGCGCCACGGCGCCGGGGTGCCTTCACCCTTCTGCCAGAGACTGAGCGGCTTGCCGGTGGCCTCGAGCACCTCCCAGGCCCGAACGTGGCGCTGGCGATCGGCTGGTTTCAGCACGGCCACGATCTCCGGGTCACGTTCGGCGAGGCGCGCCCGGAAGGCTGCGCCGCCCATCGACTCCCACTCGGCGTTGCCGCGCTCGCGGATCTCGGCCGGCACGTCGGGAACCGGCGAGATTCCCTGCATCAGGGTGCGAATGTAGAGGCCCGATCCACCGCACAGGATCGGCACCTGCCCGGCATTCAGGCAGCGCTCGATCTCGGCCGAGGCCATCGCGGACCAACGCCCGGCGGACAGGTTGCGGCTGAGCGGCAGGACACCATACAGCGCATGGGGTACCGCCGCGCGCTCCGACGCGGTCGGCTGTGCCGTCAGGATCGGAAACGCGTCGTAGGTCTGCATGGCATCGGCATTGATCACGCAGCCCCCACGCAAGCGCGCGAAGGCGAGCGCCAGCGCCGACTTTCCCGAGGCGGTCGGACCGGTAACGACGAGAACTGTCTTCTTGGTCATGCGTGCAGCAGCAGATTGCAAATAAGCGACGCCGCCGCTAGAGCCGGAGCGTGAAAAACGTCGTCGTCCTGCTCTGCAATCCGGCCCGGCCCGCACTCGATACCGGCACGGTACAGGCCACTCTGGAAATCCTGCGCGCCGGTGGTGCCACGGTCGGCACTGCCGACTGGTTGGCCGCCGACATCGCCTGCGAGATTCCCTTCGATGGACCGGTGCCGGCCGGCGCCGAAACCGGACTCGGCATGACCGGCTTCGACTCGGTGATCCTGCCCGCCGAGGGACGGCGCAAGAAGCTGCTCGTGGCCGACATGGAATCGACCATGATCGAGAACGAAATGCTCGACGAGTTGGCCGATTTCCTCGGCCTGCGGGAGAAGATTGCCGGCATCACCGCGCGGGCCATGAACGGCGAGATCGACTTTGCCGGCGCCCTGACGGAGCGTGTCGGACTGCTGAAGGGCTTGCCGACCGCAAAACTCGACGAAGCCGCCGGGCGCATCCGCTACATGCCGGGCGGCGCCACCCTGGTGGCGACCATGAAGAGGCATGGCGCCTCGTGCGCCCTGGTCTCGGGTGGCTTTACCTACTTCACCGCGATGGTGCGTGAACGGCTTCGATTCGACTCGGATGCCGCCAATCGCCTCGCGGTGAGCGGCGGCACGCTGGCCGGGACCGTCGAGCCGCCGATCCTGGGCAAGGAAGCCAAGCTCGCCACGCTGCACAAGCTCGCGGGCGAGCGCGGTATTGGCGTCGCCGACGCAATCGCCGTCGGCGACGGGGCCAACGACTTGCCGATGCTGAAGGCCGCCGGTCTGGGCGTGGCGTTTCGCGCCAAGCCCGCGGTCGCCGCCGAAGTGCCGGCGCGCATCAATCACGGCGATCTCACCGCGCTGCTCTACCTGCAGGGCTATCGCCGCAGCGAATTCGTAGAGGAGGAAAACCCATGACCGACGCTGTCCAGATCGTCCTCGCCAAACGCCCCGCCGGAGACGTCACGGCCGACTGCTTCCGCCGCGAGACCATCAAGCTGCCGGCGCTGGCGGACGGCCAGGTGCTGATCCGTTCGCGCTTCCTGTCGCTCGACCCGTATATGCGCCCGCGTATGACCGAAACCCGGTCCTACGTGCCGCCGTTCGAGCTCGACAAGCCGCTGACCGGCGGCTCGGTCGGCGAAGTGATCGAATCGCGCAACGAGCGCTACGCCAAAGGCGACGTCGTGATGGGGCTGCTCGACTGGGCGACCCATACCGTTCACGACGGCAAGGGCCTGCGCAAGATCGACCCGAACCTGGCCGCGCTGTCGGCCCATCTCGGCGTGCTCGGCATGCCCTCCTTCACCGCCTGGTACGGCATCCGTCACATCTGCAAGCCCAAGGCCGGCGAGACCGTGTTCGTATCGGCGGCGACCGGCGCGGTCGGCCAGGTGGCGGGTCAGCTCGCGAAGATCTCCGGCGCCCGGGTCGTGGGCTGCGCCGGCGACGAGCAGAAGTGCCAGTGGGCGGTACGCGAAGCAGGCTACGATGCTTGCTTCAATCACAAGAGCGAGCGCGACTACGGCTCCGTGCTCGACAGGCTCTGCCCCAAAGGCATCGACGCCGATTTCGAGAATGTCGGCGGCAAGATCTTCCATGCCGTGTTCGCGCGGCTGAACAATTTCGGCCGGGTCGCCTTCTGCGGCGCGATCTCGGAGTACCAGGACCAGGCGCCAATGGCGGGCCCCGAGAAGATGTTCTCGATCGTCCAGAAGCGGCTCACCCTGCAGGGCTTCATCGTGTCGGATCACGCCGCCCTGATGGGGGAATTCGTGAGCGAAGTCGGCGGTCTGGTGAAGGCCGGCAAGCTGAAGAGCCGCGAGACCATCGTCGACGGCCTCGACCGCGCCCCGCAGGCCTTCATGGGCCTGCTCAAGGGTGAAAATTTCGGAAAACTGGTGGTGAAGGTCGCCTAAGTCCGGCGACCATCACGTCAGTCGAGAAGAACTACTTCGCGGCCGTGAGCCGCAGCGCCGCGAAGCGCGGATCCCCCTGGCGCTCGACGAACAACAGGACCGAGCGCTTCTTCTGCGCCTGCAGCTTGGCCACGATCTCGGAGACTTCCTGCGGCGTCGTCACGGCCTTCTGGTCGACTTCGAGGATGACGTCGCCGGCCTGCAACTGCTTTTCCGCCGCCGGGCTGTTGGCCGCGACCTTGGTGATGACCACGCCCTTGGCGTTGTCACTGAGGCCGTACTTCTCGCGCAGCTGATCCGAGATCTTCTGCAGGGTCAGGCCGAGCTGTTCGATGCTCGAACTCACCGCCTGGTCGGGGTCGGCCGGCTTCTTCGGAGTGGCCTGCGCCGAGGCGTTCTGCTTCTCCGGCTCTTCCTGCTCGCCGATCTTGAGCTTGAAGGTCTGCTCCTTGCCCTGGCGCCAGACGACGACATCGACCGTGCTGCCGACCCGTGCGTTGGCGACGATGCGCGGAAAACGCCGCAGGTCAGGCACGTCCTGGCCGGCAAAGTTCAGGATGATATCGTTGCGCTTGAGGCCCGCCTTGGCAGCCGGGCCGTCGGCAACGACGTTGGCGACCAGCACGCCGCGCGCACGGTCGAGGTTGAAGCTGTCGGCGATGTCGTCGGTCACGCTCTGGTAGCTGACGCCGATCCAGCCGCGCTTGACCCGGCCGAACTCGCGCAGCTGGTCGGCGACCTGCTTGACGAGATTGGACGGGATCGAGAAGGCGAGGCCCGCGTTGGTGCCCGACGGCGAGAAGATCGCCGTGTTGACGCCGATCACTTCGCCCTCGGCATTGAACAGCGGCCCGCCGGAGTTGCCCTTGTTGATGGCGGCGTCGGTCTGCAGGTAATCGTCGAGAGACTCGTTGCCGAGCGCGCGGCCGCGGGCGGAGATGATGCCGGCGGTCACCGAGTGGCCCAGTCCGAACGGATTGCCGATCGCGATCACCCAGTCGCCGACCCGCACCTTGTCGGAATCGCCGAACTTAACCGCCGGCAGCGGCTTCTTGTTGGGTGGCTCGACCTTGAGGACCGCGACATCGACCCGGCTGTCGGATCCGATCAGCTTGGCCTTGAGCTGGGTGTCGTCGCGCAGGATGACGGTGATGTCCTCGGCGCCCTGGATGACGTGATTGTTGGTGATGATGTAGCCATCGCCGTCGACGATGAAGCCCGACCCGAGCGAAGTGCCGCGGCGCTGCTGCTGATCGCCGCCGCGGCGGTCGAAGAATTCCTTGAACAGCTCCTCGAACGGCGAGCCGGGCGGAAGCTGGGGCATGTCGCGGAGCCGCGGCCCCTGCTGCGGCACGTTCTGGGTGGTGGTGATATTGACGACGGTCGGCAGGAGCTTGTCGACCATGTCCGCGAAGCTTTGCGGGGCGTCGCGCGCCTCGGCAGGCGGCACCAGGGCCACGGCGAATGCCGTTACGGCGGCCAAAGCAACCGCCCTCGAAACTCCGATGAAATACCCGAGATTCACGTCCGACCTCCAACGGCGCTCGAGGCCAAAAAGTCGGAACGGCCGGCGCCGCGCGTTCGAGTTCCTGTCTACATGGCGGCCGATTATGGCGCAAATAAAGAGGCCGTTATGTTGCCGGATATTTCAGGGTTTTGACCGGATAAAGCTCAGGCGGCCCCAAGAAAAATCGGGCCGTGGCAGTCCTGCCACGGCCCGGATTTGAACACCTCGGCTGGCACGGCGATTGCCGGGCCGACCGGAGGGTTATTTCTTCGGCGCGGAAGCGCCGGGCGGCTCGTTGAAATAGCGGAAGAAATCGCTGTCCGGCCCCAGGATCATGGTCGAACCGCCCGCGCCAAAGGCCTGCCTATAGGCCTCCATGCGCCGCCAGAAGGCATAGAAGTCCTTATCCTTGCCGAAGGTGTCGGCGTAGATCTTGGCCGCCTCGCCGTCAGCGGCGCCCATGGTGACCTGAGCCGTAAGGCCGGCATCGGCCTTGATCACCGCGACTTCGCGGTCGGCCGTGGCTTTGATGCGCTGGTTCTCCTCGTCGCCCTCGGCGCGAAGCTGGCCGGCCTCGCGCTCGCGGTCGGTCTTCATGCGGTTGTACACCGACTGGGAGTTGGCTTGCGGCAGATCGGCTCGCTTGATTCGCACGTCCACCACTTCGACGCCGAGATCCTTGGTCTTGGCGTTCACCCGCTTGGTGATCTCATCCATCAACTTGCCGCGCTGGTCGGTCAGGACGGCATGCAGCGGCACGCCCGAAAGCACGCCGCGGATCTCCGAGTTGATGAGCGAGTCCAGAATGCCGCGCAGCGCCGGCTCGCCGCCCGGAACGGTCTCGGCGAACTGACGCGCGTTGACGATCTTGAAGCGGGCATAGGCGTCGACCACCAGACGCTTCTGGTCGCCGGCGATGATCTCGAACTCGTCGGCTTCGTAGTCGAGCAGCCGGCGGTCGATGCGCACGATGTCCTGGACCAGCGGGATCTTCATGTAGAGCCCGGGCTCGGTCTTGGGCGCACCGACAAGCGCACCGAACTGACGAACCAGGACCTGCTTGGTCGGATCGACCGTGTAGAAGGTCTGCGTCAGCAGGAAGATGGCGACGGCGGCCGCGATCAGCAGGCCGATGGCACGGTTGCTCATCGCTGACCTCCTGTCGTGGCGGGGGCAGGTGCCGGTGCAGGTGCTTTCGGCATCGATTGCCCCGGCTTCAGTTCAGGCAATGGCAGATAGGGCACCACGCCCGGGCCCGCCGCGCTCTTGTCGACCATAACCTTGTTCACATTGCGCAGCACTTCTTCGAGCGTCTCGAGATAGATGCGTTCGGAAGTGATGTCCTTGGCCTTGGCCCACTGGTCGTAGACCTGGGTGAAGCGCTGCACGTCGCCCTTGGCACGGGCAACGGTCTGCGCCTTGTAGGCTTCAGCCTTCTGGATGATCGCCGACGCATCGCCCTTGGCGCGCGGCAGGACCTGGTTGCGGTAGGTATTGGCCTCGTTGATGTTGCGCTCCTTGTCGGCGCGCGCGGCCTGCACGTCGCGGAAGGCGCCGATGACCTCCTGCGGCGGGTCGACACGCAGAAGCTGGACCTGGGTGATGCGGATGCCCAGGCCGTACTCGTCGAGAATGCGCTGCAGCAGGTCCTTGGTCTCCTGCTCGATCTTGGTGCGGCCTTCGGTCTGGGCGTATTGCAGGTTCGACTGGCCGATCACCTCGCGCATCGCCGACTCGGCTGCCGATCGGACGTTCTCCTCGGCATTGCGGACAGCGAAGGCGTACTGCATCACGTTCTTTACCTGCCACAGCACGGCGAATTCGATGTCGACGATGTTCTCGTCGCCGGTCAGCATCAGGTTCTCGGTCGAAGTCGGCCTCACCCCGCGATTGAAGGTGTTGCGTTCGCCACCACGGCTGCCGATCACGGTGCGGCGCAGATCCTGAACGTTGACCACGACGACGCTGCCGATCGGCGCCGGAAGATTGTAGTGCAGGCCCTGCTCGGCCGGCAGACCGTACGGCTTGCCGAATATCAGCTGGATCGCCTGCTGGTTGGGCTGTACGCGGAAGAAGCCAGTAAGCAGCCAGATCACGATCGCAGCCAGCGCGATCAGCAGCAGGCCCTTGAACGAGCCCATGCCGCCCGGAATGAGGTTGCGCAGCCGCTCCTGGCCCTTGCGGATCACATCTTCCATGTCGGGCGGCCGGCGGTTGCCGAACGGGCCGCCACCGTTGTTGCCGCGATTGCCGTTCCCACTGCCCCATGGCCCGCCGGAATTGCCGCCCCCGCTACCCCAGGGGCCGCCACTATTGTTGTTCCACGCCATCCGTCACCTCAGGCCCGCGGGACTTTTGTTTTCAGGCCGCGCTGCATATATGTGACGGCAGGCCCAGCCGCAATCAAGCGGCCGACAGAAAATTGCCGAGACCGGCCAAGGCGAGGACGACCGGAGCGAACATGGCGGAAATCAGCGAATCGGCCGTCCGCAAGGTCCTGGAAACCGTGATCGACCCGGCAACCGGCAAGAATGTCGTCGCCTCGGGCATGGTGAGCGGCGTCGCCACGCGTGGCGGTCACGTCGCCGTGACCCTGGAAGTCGATCCCGCGCGCGGCCCCGCCCTGGAGCCGCTGCGCCAGGCGTGCGAACAGGCGATTCGCGCCATGCCGGACGTCCTATCGGCGAGCGCCGTGATGACCGCCGAACGAGCGGCTTCTCCCCCGACACCGAAAGCCCCGGCCCACTCGCACAGCCACGGCCATGGACCGGGCCCGGCCGCCGGCGGCGGCGCGCCCGGCGGCGGGCGCATCGACGTTCCGGGCGTGAAGCACATCATCGCCGTCGCCTCGGGCAAGGGCGGTGTCGGGAAATCGACCACGGCGGTGAATCTCGCCCTGGGCCTCGCGGCCAACGGCATCTCGACCGGTCTGCTCGATGCGGACATCTACGGGCCGTCCATGCCGCGCATGCTGGCGGTGAAGGAAAAGCCCGAGTCGCTGGACGGCAAGCAACTCAAGCCGATCGAGCGCTACGGGCTGCGTACCATGTCAATCGGCTACATCGTCAACGAGGACACGCCGATGATCTGGCGCGGCCCGATGGTGTCGAGCGCGCTGGAGCAAATGCTGCGCGACGTGCAATGGGGCGAACTCGACGTACTGGTGGTCGACATGCCGCCCGGCACCGGCGATGCCCAGCTCACGCTCGCACAGCGCGTGGCGCTGTCGGGCGCGGTGATCGTGTCGACACCTCAGGACATCGCCCTGGTCGATGCGCGCAAGGGCCTGAACATGTTCCGCAAGGTTGCCGTGCCGGTGCTCGGCATCGTCGAGAACATGAGCTACTTCCTCTGCCCCAAGTGCGGCGAGCGTTCGGAGATCTTCGGACATGGCGGCGCACACGAAGAGGCCGACAAGCTCGGTGTGCCGTTCCTCGGCGAAGTGCCACTGCATCTCGACATTCGCACCACCTCCGACAACGGTCATCCGATCGTGGTGTCCAAGCCCGACAGTGCGCATGCCCAGGCTTACCGCAACATCGCCGGCCGGGTGTGGAAGCAGCTCAGCGCGAACCAGCGCGGCCCGAGGGCCGCGCCACGCATCGTCGTCAGATAGGCCGCTAGCGGCGCTTCTTGCGCCGGGCTTTCTTGAGCGGCTTGCCGATCATGCCGTGGACGCCGATCATCGATCCGGCCACCAGCTCGAGCGCCAGGAAGCGCCGCTCCTCGACCCAGCCAGGAAGCTGGATGTTCAGCGCCAGATCGCGGCGGAAGCCGAACTGGTTGTAGTACTCGGGATCGCCGACCAGGATGATGCGGCTGTGACCGAGCATGCGCGACTGCGCCATCGAGTGCCACATCAGGGCCTTGCCGTAGCCCAACCCGCGCAGTTCCGGCGAAATAGCAAGCGGCCCCAGCAGCACCGCCGGCCACTCCTCGTTGATCACGATCGGCCAGTTGCGGATCGAGGCGACCAGTCGATTCTTCTGGTCGAGTGCCACGAAGCAAAGGTCCTTCAGCGGCGCCACGTCCTCGCGCAGGCGATACACCGTCTTGTGAATGCGGTCGGGGCCGAACGCCGCCGCCGTCATCTCCTCGATCGCCACGTCGTCGCGCGGCCGCTCCTTCAGGAGCCGCAGCCGGCCGGGATCGCGCACGGGGCCGCCCGGCATCAGCCCGACATACCGAGCGCCGCGAGCAACTCCCGCCATTCGCGCGGATTGAGGCCGCTCGATTTCTGGTCGACCTTCTCGCCGGAGATCATGCGCTTCACCGCGGCAAGGCCGGTCTTGGACAGATGCGCGCCGCCCATGCGGTATTCCATGAAGGCGTCGTGGCAGATCGGCGTCCAGCGCTTCAGGGTGTCGATCATGACGTCGGCATAGACCCTGATCTCGTACTGCGCGTGGGCGTCGGCGCGCAGCGACAGGAAATGCATGAGATTGTGCAGGTTGGTCTTCCAGTACCACTGCGTATAGAAGGCGAGCGACAGGTTCATGCGCGCCAGCTCGCGCGCCAGGCCGGAGCGCTCGGGATCGAGCGGCTCACCCGCCTCGCCCTCGTTCAGCATCTCCATGTAGTGCTCGTAGACCAGTTCGGCGTCCTTCTTCAGGAGCGAGAAGACGCGCTCGGCCTCCTTGCCGGTGATGACATCGGCCCGGCCCTGGCGGTTGGACTTGCTCTGGGCGGCGAGATGCTCGGGTCTCGGGATGTAAAATTCATTGTCGAGGATCGAATAGCGCGCCGAGTACTCGTTGACGTTGGCGGTGCGGTGCCGGATCCACTGCCGCGCCACGAAGATCGGCAGCTTCACGTGGTACTTGATCTCGCACATCTCGAACGGCGTCGTGTGACGATGGCGCATCAGATAGTTGATGAGCCCGCGATCCTCGCTGACTTTCTTGGTGCCGCGGCCGTAGGAGACGCGCGCTGCCTGCACGACCGCTGCGTCATCCCCCATGTAGTCGACCACCCGGACGAAGCCGTGATCGAGCACTGGAATTGCCTGGTATAGAATCTCCTCCAGAGCGGGCGCGATCGGCCGCCGTGTCGGCTGGGCTTCGCCGCGGGCCTGGTCGATTTCTGCCTGCTGGTCGCTCGAGAGGGGCATCTTTCGCTTTCCTTCGTTGGCCGCGGACTCTATGGGCCGCAGGTGGCTGCTTCCATGGGGAAATTCCTTCGTCTGGCATCGCCTTCAAAAGGCCTCGCGGAACGACTATATTGGTCGGGTCGGGAAACCGACTATGGCGATAAACGCCGCGTGAAATAAGCGTTTCGGACCCGGGGGCAGTACCCGGCGCCTCCACCATTCACCCCAACCGTTCGCGGGCGGGGCTTGTGGGGGCGAACCAGGATCGACGAGCGTGGTAAAGGCGCGGTTTTTGCCCGGTATGGTTCCGCCGTGACGGGCCATTCACAAGTGCTAACGATAACACCGTTACACTCGCTGCTGCCGCCTAAACAGCGGACGTAAGCGCGGTTCGGGAGGGCACCGGGCAACAGAAGCCCTCCCACTTTCTTTTCTGGCGAGAGACGGCTATTGGCGGCGTGTTGACTCTCCTCCAGCGCGAGCCGATGCTTCGCGAAAGTTTCCGCCAATCATGAACGATCGCTTCCACTACGACGCTCTCGTCGACGATGCGCTGCGCAGCGTGGTGCGTCGCGTTCTGCGTCAGGTCGCCGACAAGGGCCTGCCCGGGTCGCACCATTTCTACATCTCTTTTCGCAGCACCGATCCTGGCGTGCAGCTGCCGGAGTACTTACGCGCCAAGTATCCGGAGGAAATGACGATCGTCCTGCAGCACCAGTACTGGGACCTGATCATCACCGAGGATCATTTCGAGGTGACGGTCAGCTTCAACAAGCAGCAGGAGCGCATAAAGGTGCCGTTCGCCGCGCTGTCGGCGTTCGTCGATCCGTCGGTACGCTTCGGCCTGCAATTCGATCGCAAGGACAAGCCGGGCACCGGCGAGAAGACCGACCAGCCGACGGCGGCGCCGACGCCTCTGCCCGCGCCCGACAAGCGCCCCGGGCCAGGCGTCGCCGCGACCGACGGCAATCCTGAAGCCGCCGTCGCCCAGGGCGAAGCCGAGGTCAAGCCCGAGGATGCGGCCTCCAAGGTCGTCAAGCTCGACAGCTTCCGAAAGAAGTAGACGAAACTGCCATTTTGCGGCTTAAGGCCGTCGCTGCCGCGACGCCCGAGGAGAGGCCATGCCCGAGTTCCAGTTCCAGGAGATGTTCCCGCACGGCGAGGACAAGACACCGTACAAGAAACTCTCTTCCGACTTCGTCGGCACGGCCAAGTTCAACGGCAAGGACGTGCTCACCGTCGATCCCGAGGCGCTGACGCTCCTCACCGCCGCCGCGTTCCACGACATCTCCCACCTGCTGCGCCCGGGCCACCTGCAGCAACTGCGCAACATCCTCGATGACGGCGAGGCTTCGCCCAACGACAAGTACGTGGCACTGGAGCTCCTGAAGAACGCCAACATTGCCGCCGGTGGCGAACTGCCGATGTGCCAGGACACCGGCACCGCGATCGTGATGGGCAAGAAAGGCCAGGGCGTGTGGACCGGCGGCGGCGACGAAGCCGCGATCGCCAAGGGCGTCTACAAGACCTACACCGAGACCAATCTGCGCTACTCGCAGGTCTCGCCGCTGTCGATGTTCAAGGAAGTGCAGACCGGCACAAATCTGCCGGCGCAGATCGACATCTATGCGACCGACGGCGATGCCTACAAGTTCCTGTTCGTCGCCAAGGGCGGCGGCTCGGCCAACAAGAGCTACCTGCACCAGCAGACGCCCGCCGTGCTCAACGAGGCCGCGCTGCTGAAGTTCCTCGACACCCAGATCCGCACCCTGGGCACGGCGGCCTGTCCGCCCTACCACCTCGCCATCGTGGTCGGCGGCACCTCGGCCGAGATGAACCTCAAGACGGTGAAGCTCGCCTCGACGCGCTATCTCGACGACCTGCCGAGCGAGGGCAACAACAAGGGCGTCGCCATCCGTGACCGCGAGATGGAGCAGAAGGTGCTCGAGCTCACGCGCCAGATGGGTATCGGCGCTCAGTTCGGCGGCAAGTATTTCTGCCATGACGTCCGCGTGATCCGTATCGCCCGCCACGGCGCCTCGGTGCCGATCGGCATCGGCGTCTCCTGCTCGGCCGATCGCCAGGCCCTCGGCAAGATCACCAGAGACGGCATATTCCTCGAACAGCTCGAAACCAACCCGGCGCATTTCCTGCCCGACGTCGAGCCGACGCAGCTCTCGGGCAACGTCGTCTCGGTCGATCTCAACAAGGGCATGGCGCACACGCTGTCGGTGCTGACCCAGCATCCGGTGAAGACGCGCGTCAACCTCACCGGCACCCTGATCGTGGCGCGCGATTCCGCCCATGCGAAGCTCAAGGAGCGGCTCGACGCAGGCCAGGGCCTGCCTGACTACTTCAAGCAATTCCCGGTCTACTACGCCGGTCCAGCCAAGACCCCGACCGGCATGGCCTCGGGTTCGTTCGGCCCGACGACAGCCGGCCGCATGGACTCCTACGTCGACCTCTTCCAGGCCAATGGCGGCTCGATGGTCATGCTGGCCAAGGGCAACCGCAGCAAGGCCGTCGTCGACGCCTGCAAGAAGCACAAGGGCTTCTATCTCGGCTCGATCGGTGGCCCCGCTGCGATCCTCGCCAAGAACTGCATCAAGAAGGTCGAGGTGCTGGAGTATCCCGAGCTCGGAATGGAAGCGATCTGGCGTATCCAGGTCGAGAACTTCCCGGCCTTCATCGTCACCGACGACAAGGGCAACGACTTCTTCAGCGAACTGAAAATCTAGAGCGCCGATCCTGTCGGGACCCGGCCTCGCAGGCCAGGGTTCCTCCCAAGGAGACAATGGGAGAAAACGACAGAGAGAGCCTCATGCTCACGATCATGGGGGTCTGAAAGACGGTCCTGCGCGACGCTGGCATCGAGCCGCAATAAGCGGCGCAAAAAAGACCCCGGGAGTTTCCTCCCGGGGTTCAGTCTGCTGTCCCGCGACCTGCCATCCCGTTTTCCCCAGAAGGATGGAAGGCCGCTCCCAGTAACTCGTCGAAGCGTCAGCCGCGGCAGCCCTCTTCGCGGGCGCACCACTTGTCGATCCAGGTGTTGCCGTGCTGCTCGTTGATGACCTGCAGCCAGTCGCCGCGGCAGCCAAGCACACGGAACTTGCCGTCTTCGTTCTCGATCGCGCCGGTCTGGTGGCCCATCAGGCCCGGCCGGTCGAAAGTCTTGATCGTGCCGTCGACCCTGGCATCGACCGCCAGCAGGTCGGCCGGCACCCAGCCGTACGGACGGGCGGCGCCGCCCTCGAGTGCGGTGTACTCCGCGGCGGTATTGAGCGCGATGCGCGCCCAGCCGCTCTGGCTCGACAGGATGGTGACGACCGCGCCCTTGAGATCGACGGTCATGTCCCTTGCCTGCAGCACGCCCACAACCGGCGCTTCCGGCGTCGGCTGCGCACGCACCTGAATGGTCTCGCCGCGATGCAGCAGGGCGTAAGCCTGAGCTGCCTTGCACGAACCGGCCTGGCCGGTGCTGGCATCGACCGAGCGCTCGAGGACCGCGAGGCCCGCAAGCACGGCGACCGTGCCGATGATGGCGCGAATCGTCATGAACCCTTCCCACTTTGTCTGGCGGCAGATCCCCATCTGCCGACCCCTTCACCCGCACCCCTTCTAGCAATCGAGTCCGACGGGAGTCCGGCGGGTCTTTGTATCCTTCGTTTCCCGTCGTCGAGGCAGGCAGAATCGCGAATCATTACGGCGATTCAATGCCCTCCGGGATATTCTAAATGTCGACAATGAGAAACAAAGATGGCTTTTCCGGCGCAGCGGTTACAGTGCCGGTCATGAATCTCGCCAAACAGCATCTCGATGTCGGCCTGTTCTCCAACAAGCGCGACGAGCAACTGGCCTTCTGGCAACGGACGGTGGGCCTTCCCTACGACCACATGGGCAAGGTCGGCGGTGGCGTCCAGCAGCACCGCCATCACATGAACGGCTCGATCCTGAAGATGAACCACGCCCGCGATCCGCTGCCCGTGATGGCGCCGTCCGGCATCATCGGCCTGCAGATCGCGCGCGAAGGCCTGAAGGAGCCGCAGCCGCTGGCCGATCCGGACGGCAACAGGGTCATCCTGGTGCCGAAGGGCCTCGACGGCGTGCAAGGCATCGCCATCCTGCTCAAGGTCAACGATCCGGCGGCGCATGATCGCTTCTGGACCCATGCCATGCAGTTCGAGCGCGCGGGCGACGGCCGCTACCGTTGCGGTGACTCCCTTGTCGTGGTCGCCGAACAGGGCAAGGTCGAGCATCGCGGCCAGCTATGGCGCGGGCCGGGCTATCGCTACATGACCGTCCAGATCTGGGATTGCGTCAGAGAGTATGAGGGCATCCTCGCGCGAGGCGGCACGTCGGGCGGCGACGTGCGCGTGCTGGGCGAGACGGTACGCTACGCCTTCGTCTGCGATCCAGACGGCAATCACATCGAGATCAGCCAGCGCGCCACCCTGACGGGTGGGCACCTCTAGCAGCTTACTTTCCGCGGCCTTCCAGCGCAGCCTTGAGATCGGCAAGGCCGAGAGCGGCCGGCTTGATCTTGCGGCTCAGGCGCAGCGCTTCCTTGGCGGCGGCTTCGGCAGCAGCCTGACGTTCAACGGCCAGGCGCTTGGCTTCCTCGGCAGCGAGCCGCTCGGCCTCGGCCTTGGCGGCGGCCTTCGCGGCGCGCTCGGCCTTCTGCTTCTCGCGCTCGGCGGCCTTGGCCCGGCGTTGTTCGGCCTCGCGCTCTTCGCGCTGGCGGGCCGCTTCCAGCCGCGCCTGCTGGCGGGCGGCGAATTCGGGATCGTTCGTGGGGTCGTTCTGCTTGGCTTTTTCGAGCAGGGCCTGGCGTGCCTTGGCCTGTGCTTCCAGTCGGTCGGTGAACGTGTCGTTGTTTCTCAACTCTGTCCTCTATTTTTGACCGTTGCTACTCGGCCGCGGCAGCCGCGGCCTGCTTCTTGGCACGCTTGCGATCCTCAGGGTTGAGGAAGCGCTTGCGCAGCCGGATCGACTTCGGAGTGATCTCTACCAGTTCGTCGTCCTCGATGTAGGCGATCGCCTGCTCGAGGCTCATCTTGCGCGGCGGCGTGAGGCGCACGGCCTCGTCCTTGCCGGCGGCGCGGATATTGGTGAGCTGCTTGCCCTTCAGGACGTTGACGTCGAGATCGTTGCCGCGGCTGTGCTCGCCGATCAGCATGCCCTCGTACACGTCGACACCCGGATCGATGAACATCGGGCCGCGCTCTTCGAGCTTCCACATGGCGTAGGCGACGGCGATGCCCTTTTCGTTGGCGATCAGCGCACCGTTCCGCCGGCCGGCGATCGGACCGCGATAGGCGCCGTATTCGTGAAATATGCGGTTCATCACGCCGGTGCCGCGCGTGTCGGTCAGGAATTCGCCGTGGTAGCCGATCAGGCCGCGCGACGGGGCGTAGAATACCAGGCGGGTCTTGCCGGCGCCCGAGGGCCGCATGTCCTGCAGCTCGCCCTTGCGCAGCGAGATCTGCTCGACCACGACACCGGTGTAGGCGTCATCGACGTCGATGACGACCTCCTCGATCGGCTCGAGCCGCTGGCCGGTCTTGGGGTCGGTCTGGAACAGCACGCGCGGCCGGCCGACCGCAAGTTCGAAGCCCTCGCGGCGCATGGTCTCGATCAGCACACCGAGCTGCAGTTCGCCACGGCCGGCGACTTCGTAGGAGTCGGCGTTCTCGGTGTCGCGCACACGGATCGCCACGTTGCCCTCGCCCTCGCGCATCAGGCGGGCGCGGATCATGCGCGTCGTCACCTTGTCGCCTTCGGTGCCGGCGAGCGGGCTGTCGTTCACCATGAAGTTCATGGCAAGCGTCGGCGGATCGACCGGCTGGGCCGGCAGAGCCGTCTCGACGGTGAGATCACCCAGAGTATCGGCCACGGTCGCGTTCTTGAAGCCCGCGATGGCGACGATGTCGCCCGCCTCGGCCTGCTCGATCGGCTGGCGCTCTAGGCCGCGGAAGGCCAACAGCTTGGTGACCCGTGTCTCCTCGATCTTTTCGCCCTTGGCGTTGAGCGCCTTCAGCATCGTGTTGGGCTTGATCGTGCCCGACTGGATGCGCCCGGTGAGAATGCGGCCGAGGAACGGGTCGGCTTCCAGGGTCGTCACCAGCATGCGGAAGGTGGGGTCGCTGTCGACCTTTGGCGCCGGCACGTGGTTCAGGATGAGATCGAACAGCGGCGTCATGTCCTTGTGCTCGGCCTCGAGCGAGGTCGCAGCCCAGCCCTGGCGCGCCGAGGCGAACAAGGTCGGGAAATCGAGCTGCTCGTCGCTGGCTTCCAGCGCCGAGAACAGATCGAACACCTCGTCGTGCACCTGGTGGGCACGGGCGTCGGAGCGATCGACCTTGTTGATCAGCACGATCGGCTTGAGGCCAAGGCGCAGCGCCTTGCCGAGCACGAACTTGGTCTGCGGCAGCGGACCTTCCGCAGCATCGACCAGCAATACCACGCCGTCGACCATCGACAGGATGCGTTCGACCTCGCCGCCGAAATCGGCGTGGCCCGGCGTGTCGACGATGTTGACCCGCGTGCCCTTCCAGACGACCGAGGTCGCCTTGGCGAGGATGGTGATGCCGCGCTCGCGTTCGAGGTCGTTGGAGTCCATGGCGCGCTCGGCAACCTGCTGGTTCTCGCGGAACGTGCCGCTCTGCTTCAGCAGGCAGTCGACGAGTGTCGTCTTGCCATGGTCGACGTGCGCGATGATCGCGACGTTACGGATGTCCATATGTGGTCCGGAGGGGGGTTGTTGGGCGCGGTATATACGCATGCTCCATGACATCGGCAAGGCAAGTTGAGTGCGCGTCTTGCCGCTGGCACAGTCAAAAAATGGCCCCAAACATGCGCAAACGCTCGATCACCATCGGCGGCCATGGCACCAGCATCGCCCTGGAAGACGCCTTCTGGCGGGAGTTGGAGGCGTTGGCCACGGCCCGCGGACAGTCGCTGAGCGCCCTGGTCGCCGAAATCGACCGCGGCCGCACCGGCCCGGGCAACCTCGCGAGTACCTTGCGGCTGTTCGTGCTCGAAGAACTGACCCGCAACCGGCGCGACTAACTTCAGTCGAGTTTGAAGCCCTTAACCCGCACGAAAGCGCCGAAATCGGCGCGCTCCGGCACCGAATATTGCCGGGCCTTATCCTCCGACCAGCCATAGTCGGGGCTCTCGCCGAATTTGTCGGTGAATCGCTGGCTCTTGTAGGGCTGGGTCTCGTTGCGCCGGCGGTCGTAGGCTGCGACCTTATTCTTGAGGCCACTTTCGTCATAGCGGTCGCGATGCAGGGTCACGTCGAGGCCAAGTCGCGGGCTCATGACCCCCTCGAAGGACGGCCAGCCGACTCCCATTCCGGCCACCGGAAAGACGTGCGGCGGCAGGCCCAGAATGTCGGCGACCTGGGCGGCGTGATTCCGGATCTGGCTGATCGGACAGGTCCCGAGCCCGACCCGGTCGGCGGCAGCAACGAAGGTCGCCAGAACGATTCCGGCATCGACCGCCGCATTGAAGAACGCGTCGAGATGGTCGTTCACGAACGGCCGACCGCGCCATTCGAAAAGCAGGCGATGGCGGCGATTGTTGCCGCAGAACACCAGCAGCGCCGGCCCGGCCTTGGCCCAGGGATTTTCGGGAATCAGCGCTTCCAGCTTCGCGCGCTGGTCCTTGTCGGTGACGATCACGATATCGGTTTGCTGCAGGTCGCTCTTGGACGGTGCCGACAGCGCCACCGCGCACAGGGTCTCGAGCAGGGCCGGATCGAGCGGCTTGTCGGAGTAGCGCCGCACCACCCGGCGATTGGCCATCTCGGCCAGGACCTCGAGGCCGCGCGGCGCCTGCGTGAGCGCCGGCGCGGAGCCGAACCGCGCCTTCAGCACGGCCTTCAAACGATCGAGCAAGATGTGTCCTAACGGCCGAAGATGTTGGGAATAGGCAGTCCCGGAATCGGCGACCGCTGCTGTTGCTGCTGCTGAGGCGCGGATCCACCGCCACTCCCGCCGCCGGTCAGCGTGTTGATCATGCCCGGCGGATCCTTCGCTGTGCCGCGCACGACGTTATAGGAAAGGTTGGAAGTCGGTCCGCGGATTGTCGTGATCAGGTAGGGTGCCGACGTGTCTTCCGCGATCGTGAAGTCGATCGTGGTGTCGGTCGACGAGGCCGCAAGGTTGGTGCGCGTGCGGATGTTCGCCGTCGCCTTGTTGCCCTGCACGATCAGGGAACGGTCGCTCAGCACGCCACCCGAGATGTCGACATGGCCCGAAATCGGGCTGTCGTGGTTCACGAAGCGGTTCAGGACCAGCGAGATGGCGTTCAGCAGATTGCCGACACCGACGCCGCCTTTTTGGCCGATCGCGCCGAACATATTGCCAAGCGTATTGTCGATCACGCCACCGACCGCGCCGGTCGCCGCCGAGCCGAGGGTCGTCAGCGCCTTGTCGGCGCCGACATAGATGTGGCCGCTGAGATTGGCGCCACCCGCCATCGAGCTCTTGATCTGCTCGGACGTGCTGCCCGATCCCTTGATCGCGATGCCCTTGGCATTGAGCTTGCCGTCGATCGTTACCTTGACGCCCCCGCCGAACTGGTTGCTGCCGGAGGTCTGTCGCAGCATCTCGCCGACATAGATGCTGTCGGCATCGCCCTTCATGTCGAAAGACAGCGCAGGCTTGCTGCCGTCGACGACGCCCGAGAGATTGAGCGCGCCGCCGTAGAGATTGCCCTTGAATTGCGACAGGGTCAGCACCCCGTCTTTCAAGGTGACCGCGATGTCGGCATTGCCCAGGCGCAGGGGGGCGCTGATCAGGGTGCCGGCCACCAGCTTCACCGAGGCATCGACGCTGCGCATGGCGCTGGTGTCGATCGGCGCGGACGCAGCGGCCTGTGCCGGCCGGCTCCGAGGCGCCTGGCCGCCACCGCCGCCGCTCAGCTTGTCTACGTCCAGCATCGCCGATTTCAAGTCGGCCGTGATGGTGGGCTTGCCGGAGAGCTTGGCGTCGACCGTGCCTTCGATGGTCTGACCGTTCACGGCGACACTGCCTTTGTAGCTCACCGATTGCGGCGTGCCCTTGGCAGCACCCGGCATGGCCAGCGTACCGGTCGCCTTGACGCTGTAGCCCATCGCCGACACCGAGAGTTCGCGCAACGCGAGCTGTTCGATGTTGCCGGCGAGACCTCCGCTTGCCGAGACCTGGCCCAGCCCGGCCGGCGCCGAAGCACCCGCCAGCTTCAACACGCGGCCCATGTCGGGGGCGTCGAAATTGAAGGCGATGTCGGGCCGCGGGGCGGGCGTGCTGAAGTCGGCGACGCTGCCGCGCACCGCAAGGCGCGCGCCCGCCAGGTTCGAAACCTTGACGTCGTTCAACTTGAGCGTGCCGCCCTGGAGCGCGATATCGACGTCGACTCCGCCGATCGACTCCTTGTTGTAGATCAGTTTGTTGATCCTGGCCTTCAGGCCGACCGACGGGCCAGCGGCCACGGGACCGCTGCTCGCAGAGGCAACTGGTGCGGCCTTGGCAGGCGCACCGCCGCCGGCCGGCTTGCCCGACAGGAAGGGATCGAGATCGAGCGTATCGATGTTGACGCTGGCGACGATCGAAAGGGGCACGCTGAACGTCACAACCACGCCACCGGTGCCCTTGATGTCGTCGAGTTCGAAGGCAGCGTCGCTCACCTGCACGTTGCCGCCGGTCGAAGCCATGCGGCCCTTCAGGCTGACCTTGTTGAGCTTGTCGGCCGGCATCGACGAGGTGTCGACTTCCAGCCATTTCAACGTGTCGCGCAATTTCGGGCCGACAAGGCTGAAGTCGCCCGACACGGTGGGCCGCGCCGGATCGCCCGACATGGTCGAGCGTGCCTGCAGCACCATGTCGCCCGGCAGGGTGGCCGCGAGCTTCGGCACGGCGACCGCCCCATTGCGCGCATCGAGCTCAAGCGCCACGTTGCGGATCGGCGTCTTGTTATAGACCACCTCACCAGCCTCGATCGCAATCTTGGCGGTCAGATCGGCCAGGAAACTGGTGCTGCTCGTGGACGTCGGCGCAGCCGGCGCCACAGGAGCACCCAGCTTGGCGGCAGCCGGCGCCGGCTGCGCAAGGGATGCAAGGGCGCGATCGAGATCGAGGCGCGGGATGACGACCTTGCCGTCGACCGCGAGCTTCGGCTTCAGGGTAACGGAGAGCGAGCCCGAGCCGTTGTCGCCTGCCAGGCTCAGCTTGAAGTCCTTGGCCGCGAAGGCGGTCTGTGAGACGTCGATGCTGCCGTCGAAGCTGAATTTCCCGGCGAGCAGTGGCGGCAGTGCCGGTTCCGGCTGGCCCGCGATCTTCATCAGGGTGGCAATGAAGCCGGTGAGAGAATCGGCCGAAGCCGTCGCGACGCCGCCGATCTTCGCATTCGGCCCGAGCTCGCTCAGCGTACCCTTGAAGCCGAGCTTGCCGCCGCCGGCCTCGAGCGACAGGTCGGTCGCGTGGCCGCTGGTGCCCTTGGCGCTCACCGACAGATCGATCTTGAGTGGCGAGCCGTTGATTGTGGCGCCGCCGGCCAGCGAATAGGGGCCGTCGAGCGAGCCGACCGAGGCGGAGAAATTCGCCTTTTCGGCGACCACCGACAATCCGGCCTTCGAGTCGCTGAAGATCAGCGTGCCGTTCTCGATGTTCATGCGGCCGAGCGAGAGAGGCTTGGGCGAGCTGGGTTTGGGTGCCGCGGGCTTGGCCTCCTCGACCGACGGCGCGAATTCCCAGTTCGGCTTGCCCTGGGCGTTGACCTCCAGAACGATCTTGGGCTCGACCAGAGTGACTTCGCTGACCTCGATGTTGCCGCTGAGCAACGCCAGCAGAGAAGGCTTCACGCTGACCGACTTGATCTCGACCATGTTCGGGTTCTTCGAACCCGGCATGTTGAAGAACTTCACGCCCGACGCCGTCACGCTGGGGGTTGGCAGCAGGGACAGGCTCACCGAACCGTCGACCACGAGATTGCGGCCGGTCGCCTTCTTCACCTCGGCAGCAAGCTGCGGCTTGTACTTGTTCAGATCGAAGAAGGACGGCGCGATCAGCAATACTAGAACAAGTACGCCGACGAAACCGCCGCCGCCGATCGTCAGCTTCTTGCGCGTAGATGGGCTCATCATGCTCTCCCTCGACTCGCCCGAAAGACTAGCGCATCGTATGCAGGCGCGGCACAGCGAAATCGGTAACGGTTACATGAGCGAGATCATCAACCTGCGGCGCGCCCGGAAAGAGCGCCAAAGGCGCGACCACGACGCCAAGGCCGATGCCAATCGCCGGCTTTTTGGCCGCACCAAGGAGCAGAAGGCGCTCGATCTCGACGAACGCCGGCGCGAACGCCAGATGCTGGACGACAAGCGCCTCGATCCGGAGAAAGACTAGCGCCCGGCAGGCCGATTGAGCGTCAGCCGATCGAAGAAATCGCGGGTCGCAGGCTCCGCTCCCGGGCCCGCGACGGCGCGCACATTGGTCAATTCAAGACGCTGGCCCGAACCGGCGTCGATCAGCACGGGATCCAGCGGACGGCCATCGCCGCGGTCGACAAGGTCCATCGGCTTGCCGTTGCGCGCAGCGGCGCCAAAACGGTCGCCCCATTGCTTGAGCCCGACGATCACCGGAAAGAGTGCGGCTCCCTTGTCGGTCAGGCGATATTCGTGGCGCAGCGGCCGCTGGCGATACGCGGTCTTGCGAAAGACTCCGGCCTCGACCAGCTTCTTCAACCGCGCGGTCAGCACGTTGCGGGCGATGCCGAGGTTTTCCTGGAAATCGTCGAAGCGGCGCACGCCGTAGAAGGCGTCACGCACGATCAGCAGCGTCCACGGCTCGCCGACGATGTCGAGCGCGGAGGCGATCGAGCAATTCATCTGCTCATAGGACGTTCGCCGCATGGTCACAAATTACAGGACGCCGCACACCCAGCGCAATCTTGCGTCGCCGCATGTCCAGCCGGCCCCAAATCCCCGGCCGTGCCAATCCTGTGACGGCGCGGAAGATTTCACCGCGCGTGTCGATTCTTTCTCCGGCCCCTCAGGACGGCCGGTGTGGAGATGACCACCGCAAAGCCATGTAGCCCAGTACCGCAGCGGCTACGGACGCAATCATAACGCCCAGTCGCACCAGCGGGGCGTGCTCAACGGTCGGAAAGGCCAGGGTGCCGATGAACAGGCTCATGGTAAAGCCGATGCCGCCGCACAGGCTGGCAGCATAGAGCTGTCCCCAGTTGACGCCGGTCGGCAGGCGAGCCCACCCCAGCCTGATCAGCGCCGCCGATGCGGCGAAGATGCCGAGTTGCTTGCCGAAGAACAGCCCGAGCACGATTCCGATCGTGATCGGATCGAGCAGCATTGCTCGCGTGACATTCGCCAAGGGCACGCCGGCATTGGCGAATGCGAAGGCCGGGAGCACGAAATAGGCCACCCAAGGCTGCAGCGCATGCTCAAGCTCGACATAAGGCCGCTCTGCGCCCGATATCCCGCTCGGCTTGAGCGGTATGCAGAAGGCGAGCACGACACCGGCCAAGGTCGCGTGCACACCGGATTCCAGCACGCATAGCCACAGGACGAGGCCGACCACAAGAAACGGCCCGACGCGTCGAACGCCGCTGAAGTTCAGGACCAGCAGGACGACGATGCACACGCCCGCCAGGATCAGCGAAACCGTAGACAAATCATGCGCATAGAAGATCGCGATGATCGCGATGGCGGCAAAGTCGTCGACGATCGCCAGCGTGAGCAAAAAGAGCTTCAGGCCGTGCGGGACCCGACGGCCCAGCGCCGCGAGTACGGCCACGGCGAAGGCGATGTCCGTGGCGGTCGGGATTGCCCAACCCTGCCGTGCCACCGGATCGTGCCAGGTGAAGGCGACGTAGATCGCTGCCGGGAGCGCGATGCCGCCCAGCGCTCCGGCGATCGGCAAGGCAACCCGCGAGGGCCGCGACAGCTCGCCCTCCAGGACCTCGCGCTTGATCTCGAGTCCGACCGCCAGAAAGAACACGACCATCAGGCCGTCGTTGATCCACAGCAGCAACGGCTTCGAGAGGCCGATCGTGCCGAAGCTCACCGTCAGGGGCGTGGCGATGACATCGCGCATCGCCGGACTGAGCGGCGAATTGGCGACGATCAGCGTCAGCACGGTCGCGGCCAGCAGCGGTGCCGCCGAGCCCGCTTCGCTGGTCAGGAATTGCCTCAGGCGATGCAGCATCGGGTTGGTCCATAGCAAAACGCCCGGGCTTTCGCCCGGGCGTTCGCCGACAGAAGTCGTTTCAGGTTAGTCGCGTTCCTGACCGAGGAAGCTCATCAGGAACTGGAACAGGTTGATGAAGTCCAGGTACAGGCTGAGGGCACCGAAGATCGCGATCTTCTCCGACGCCTGCGTGTCCCATGCATCGGCATACTGTTCCTTGATCTTCTGGGTGTCGTAGGCGATCAGGCCCGAGAAAATCAGAACGCCCGCGACCGAGATGATGAAGCTCATCGTGCCGGACGGCCAGATCATGTTCACAAGACCGGCGAGAAGGATGCCGATCAAGCCCATGAACAGGAACTTGCCCATGGCGGTGAGGTCGCGCTTGGTCGTGTAGCCGTACAGGCTGAGCGCACCGAACGCCGCGGCCGTCACGAAGAAGGTCCGGGCGACGGAAGCGCCGGTGTAGCGGAACAGCACGAGCGACAGGCTGACGCCCATCAGCGCGGTGACCGCCCAGTAGACGGCCTGCACCGCGCCCACGCTCATCTGAGCGGCACGGAAACCGACCAGAAGCAGCAGACCGAGCGGCGCGAAGATCGCGACCCAGCCCAGCGCGTTCAGGCCGACGACCCGGCCACCCGGCGCAACCTGGAAAAACAGGCCGGCCAGTTCGGCCGAGCTGAACAGGCCGACGGCCACGATGCCCGACAACGCCAGACCCGAGGCCATGTAGTTGTAGACGCGGATCATGTGAGCGCGCAGGCCGGCATCGTACGTCGCCTGATCGCTGATGACCGTTCCGCGGCCAAAGCTATTGAAATTCGTGTTCGCCATTTGTGTTGAGCCTCCAGAGGGGCCTCATTGGCGAGCCCCTTCGACGCCCAATGTGGGCATGGATTTTCCCGGAATCAAT